>CAZDHN010000258.1:0-8654 GCA_964505115.1 uncultured Planctomycetaceae bacterium | reverse complement strand
GACGTCCAACCGCCCGACGAAGCCGCACTCCGCGAACTCCTCGACCGCTGGGTCGCAGCCCGCCTCGTCGCGCTCTTGGACGATCGCTACCTAAGCCTCGCCCTCCGCGCCCCGCCGGATGATAGCAGGCCGGTCTGAGCGCCCAAAGGAAAACCAAGCCACGGATGAAACACGGATTGAACACGGATCTTGACAGCCGGATGGACTTTCAACACGAGGAAACTTGTACGATGGCGGCACCCAGAAACACGTCACAAGTTGCTTTGCCTTAATCCGTGTTTCATCCGTGGCTCTGTTCCGTCCTGCCGGACAGCCGCGGGCGGCGACCGGCGATTGTAACGCGCCGACGCTCGGCATCGCCCGACTGCTGGCCACCCCTTCCGCTGGCTCGATTGGCTTCGTGGTAGTCCCGCCGTGCCCGGACAACACTGTCCCCCGATAATATCCCGCCTCCGGACTGCCTGAGGGTCCCTGGCCCCTTGCAACCCCTCGCCCTACGTGTTAGGTTCACGTCATTGGACGAAAGTGCTGGCGGGGCGGTGGGCGGCTAATAGTTATCGCTTACGCAATAGATGACATTTAGCTATCGAGAGGCACATGGAACAGTCACGCGAAACTGCACCGAAACCGTTCTGCTTTGTCTTGATGCCGTTCAGCGATGATTTTAACGACGTTTACCAGTTGGGAATCAAGGAAGCTTGCGACAAGGCGGGTGCTTATTGTGAACGAGTAGACGAACAGATCTTTCAGGAGAGAATTCTAGATCGCATCTACAACCAGATTGCCAAGGCGGACTTCATTGTTGCGGACATGACCGGCAAGAACGCGAATGTGTTTTACGAAGTTGGCTACGCTCACGCACTCGGCACTCCGACCGTTCTTCTTACTAAAGATGCGGCTGACATCCCGTTCGACCTCAAGCACTTTCCACACATTGTATACGGCAATCAAATCACGGCGTTACGCGATGACCTTGAGCGACGAGTGAAATGGTTCGTTGAGAACCCACGCGGTACACAAATACAACCCGCGATCGACATCGACCTTTTCCTGGGGGATCAAAATCTCTCCGCAGGTGATGCCGTCTATGAATACCGACAAGGAGAATACCCGTACCCTGAAATAACGATTCACAATGCGTCGCCGCGTACGTTCGAGCCTGGCGACTTCAAGCTGGGGGCCGAATCCGGAGAAAAGTACCCGGCATCTTCCGAGCAGTACGTAACTACCACATCGCTTCCAAACGGCCGATTTCTCCATATGTTCCCCGACTTTTCGACACTGTTTCCGAACGAATACACATCATACAAGTTTATCCTTCATTACCAAGATAACAAAGAGCCACCGATTGGCGATGAAGAGGGCATCGTTTTGCGAGTTTTTACATCATTCGGCATTCGTGACTACCCGCTTACGCTTCGAAGGGTTGCGGCAGATGGCTAACAGCTCGCTGCACCGGCGTCAAAACGCCTCGCGCTTTGACGCCGGTGAGCTTTACGTTACGCGTTTACTTCAACTCCCCGGTACGCACAATGTTTGTGAAAAGCGACTTCTCCGGTTGGGACATCGATGAACCCCTCGCCACGATGCAAAGCGACGCTTTGGCTGATGTGGAGACGGACCTTTCCTTTTTTTCGGACATGCAATCGGAGGGGTTTCAGTTGCTGCAAAGCTACGTTTCTCGTGCACAAAGCCGCGCGGAAACACTGTCCCAGGTATACACTTTTGAGACGTTGCCAGACGCGTGGCCTCTGAAACTGGTGGCACACATTACGCATGGCTTGCCCCCGAACTGGGGAGAAAGGTTGGGACACGTGAAGATCGGTTTGGTCGCCATCAATGATGTGAACGCACTCGCATGGCCGACCGTGGGTAATGTCGGAATTATGAACGGTCTAGCAACTTATTTTCTCACTGCCTGTTATGCCGCCGCACCGTACGCAACCGTCTCAGCCGGAAGTCTGAGGCCGGCTGCAAAGGAGATTGCCGAGCAGATTACCCGTGCAGCGTCAGACTCTCTGTTTGCATCAAGCGACAGGGAGCGATTCACCGCGATGGCACGCTGTTACCATTACCGCTCCAAATTGGCCACAGATATTCCGGAGAACCGCCGGACCATAGAGTCTCTCGCAGCCCTCTATGCCAATTCCGCCATTTTATTCATAATAATGCACGAACTTGCCCACGTTATTCAAAATCACGATCCAAAACAAGGAGCCGCATCACGTACCCAGGAATCGGAGGCAGATCGTCTCGCAACTGAGACATCAATCGCAATGGGTAGCGACTACACGCATTGGTTCATAGCCGGCGCGCTCTCCATGTCGTTGCTGGAGTTACATGATAGACTCGGCGGTTGTAAGGCGAAACAGGGTGTTCGCGCGCACCCTGATGACAGTCATCCAACACCGTATGAAAGACGCGGGCTAATCCTGGAACACGGCATCCATGTCCTGGAGAATGAGAATGGCTTACTAGCGCAGTGCCATCCGTCACTTGCCATAGCCCACTCAATGCACATTCAACTGAGTGCGCTACTGTGCGTGAATGGCCTAGACCCTCTGCTTCCGTTTCTTTCGCCAGCGGCTGCCGCGGGGTTTGGAGTTGATGGCCTGCCGAGTAGTGCCCAGAATGTGCCGAGGCTGGTCCGGGCAATCGAAGATTCAGCTTCGCTTGGTATGAAACTCGGGTGAGACTTGGTGGACCTGCCACCAATCATTGGTATCCACACGAAACGCGTAACAAGGTCATTGCAGCCGACGTGCAACCCGTCTGGTTGGTCGACCGTTCCTAGAGTTGAGAGTCATTCAACGTGCATAAGTATCCGGCTCAGTGCTACGCGGCTGAACGCCGCGTTATTTGGCACAGACGATAGTCAAGGTCGATTGCACAAAAGGAGCATATCATGGGATTATTTGTGCGACCTTTGCCCCTGCGTCTCTCGCGACCATCCGGTCTGGCGGACGATACTTCGGCAGGTCTTGGAAGGGCTGAGGGAGCGGCTGCTTTGCCTGTGATGCGGGCAGAGCCTCAACCAGTGTCGTTTGGCATAGAACCAACGGCAGAAATCAGTCGTGCATCACCCGACGAGGGTGTGCGTGGTCTCTATTGGGGCCGATTACTTCTTGCTGGAGTGTTCCTAATGGTCGTTCTAGTTGCGGGACTTTGGTCCGCATCTCAACAATTGGATGATTGGAGCGCCGTTTTAATCCACTCATTCGAGCTATTACTGGGCCTGATTATGGGCATAATCGGAGGCGAGTATGCCGCGCGTCAGCCCTCATAAAACCGGCGCCAATCCGGCCAGAATCAAGTGATACGCTGATTGGCCGCCGCCCGGTCAACTCATGTGTTCAACGAGAAGAATGAGAGGTGAACCAGGATGCTGAAGCTCGAAGACTTCGTTAGCGAAACCTTGAAGCAAATTATCAGTGGTGTAAAGGCGGCCCAATCGCATGCCGAAGACAACGGCGCCCACATCAACCCCACGAACCTCAGGTTTCGTGCGGACCAGGGCCAGATCAAGATGTGGGATCACGACACCGGCGCCATCGCGCAGGAGGTCGACTTCGATGTCGCTGTAACGACCACTGAAGGAACGCAGACCAAAGGTGGAGTGGGCATCTTCGTCGGCCCGGTTGGCCTCGGGACGCAAGGCCAGTCAGACGCGAACAATCAGTCCGTGAGCAGAATCAAGTTCAGCGTCCCCATCCTGCTCCCTGGTTACAAAACATGATAACCATCGAACAACGCGCTAACCAACGGTAAGCGTGCGCAGTCACCCTTGCCCCGCTTCGCGCGCCGTGCAAGCCACACATGGCCGATAGCTCATCAGCACCTCGTGGCCGGCCACCCGCGAGCACTCCTCGCACGGCTGGGGCTGGCATGACTTGAACTGAACTCCCGCCTTGCGCGGCCGGTGGACCTTTTTTGCCCGAGCGGTTTCGGTCGACCGACGCCGGAATCCATGGTTACTTTTGTCACCCTGCCAACGCCGAGCAGGCTCGGCGGCTAACAAGCTCGTGATTTGCACTGCCATATTTTGGTCCGTGTTCAATCCGTGTTTCATCCGTGGCTCGGTTCCGTCGTACCGAACGGCCGTGCGATTTCCCCCCGCGCTTCAGGTGGCCAAATTTCCAATCTTGAAATTGGCCGCGCGACCTGATATGTTGGTTTGTACAGTGGTGGTATTATGCCTTTTCTGTTTCGTTAATTGGTGGGTCATGTCATTGCGAGCCTACGAAAACGCGCGGCGGTTGCGACCTCGGGCGGCTGTCGATTGGAATTGTTGGGCCGCTGACGCATGCGTCCAACAATTACACCCCGCGGGTTGATCAACTTTTGTTTTGCCCTTGTTTTTAGCATATTCGACGACAGCGGATAATGAACATCCAGCGGACCAACAATGGGGTGTGATTCCGGGCTCAATCGGCTAAAATGAGGCTACCCACCCCGTTCACCCACCAAGGTATCTATCATCCCCCAGCAGGAGATTAAGCAGATGACGAAAGACAACGTATCGCGTCGGGCGTTTTTGAAGACCGGCGTGGCCGGCGCGGCCGTGGCGACGAGCGTGCTGAGCGTGCCCTCGCCCGTTAAGGCTCTGAACGCCAACGAGCGGCTGAAGGTCGCCTTCCTGGGCACGGGCGGACGCTGCCAGGCACACATCGGCGCGGTGATGAAACTGCAAAAAGCCGGCAAGCCGATAGAAGCGGCGGCCGTCTGCGATGTGTTCAACCACAATCGGGAGCGTTCGGCCGAGCGGATCAAGAAGACGGTCGGCGGCGAGCCGATCGTGACCGGCGACTACCGCGAACTGATCGACAACAAGGCGATCGACGCCGTCTGCATCGCCGCGCCCGACCACTGGCACGCCAAGATGACAATCGACGCCCTGGACGGCGGCAAGCACGTCTACTGCGAAAAGCCGATGACGCACACCATCCAGGAGTCGCAGGACGTGGTGGCCGCCTGGGAGAAGTCGGGCACGATCATGCAGGTCGGCACGCAGAATACGGCCGATGGCCGCTGGAAGGCGGCCAATAAGTTCATCCGCGGGGGCGGAATCGGCAAGGTCGTCCAGGCTCAAACTCACTACTACCGCAACAGCGGCATGGGCCAGTGGCGATACTACAAGCTCTCGCGCGAGATGACGCCCAAGAACATCGACTGGAAAATGTTCCTCGGCACCGATTTCGGCCTCTCGCCCTACTTGCCGTTCGATCGGGCCGTGTTCGGGCAGTGGCGTTGCTACTGGCCGTTCGGCTCCGGGCTGTTCACCGACCTGTTCGTTCACCGGCTCACCGATATGCTGATCACGCTGGGCCTGCGTTATCCGCGTCGGGTAGTCGGCGGCGGCGGCATCTTCCTGGAATACGACGGTCGAGACGTGCCCGACACGGCCACGATCACGGTCGACTACGACGCCGGCTTGCAGGTTCTGGTCACCGCCTCGATGGTCAGCAGCAGCAGCCCGATCGACGTTTGCGTCCGCGGCCATCATGGCTCGATTGTTTTGTCGACTCCGACCGGCTTCGAGTTCAAGCCGGAACGCCCCCAGGTAACGCGCAAGAGCGATCTCAAGCCGCAAGAGTTCAAAGCCGATAAGCCCAAGGACCTGACGCTGGCCCAGTGGGAGAACTTCCTGGAAGCGATCGGCAAGAACGATCAGCAGGCCTGCAACTGCCCGCCCGACCTGGGCGCTGCGGCAATCAGCACGATTACGATGGGCGCCGAGAGCTACCGGTTCGGCAAGGTCTACGAGTGGGACGCCGAGGCGAAGAAGAAGGTCGAGAGCAGCGACGCCTACGCCAAGCAGTGGGAGGATATGTCGAAGAATCGTTCCGCCCCGCGTCACGTGCCGGGCTGGAAACCGATCGACAAGGACTCGATGTTCAGCCGGCAGATACCGCGCGACTACCAGAAGCTCGAAGGTCCCTGGAAAGACGAGCAGACCGACCCGGTTCCCGAATAGTCGCCGCGTCCATCATCGTCTATTTTCAATCCCGCCACCCCAGCCGCGTCGAGCGCGCCCAAACCGCTCGACGCGGTTTTTTTGTGGGAATAAGGGGAAAACGTTGAGTGGAAGCTCCTGGTTCCCGAAGAAACCCGGGTGACAATCAGACTATCCCAACGCCCTCGACAATTCACTCCGCCGCTTTCCCCTTTCCCCCTCTCTCCCTTTTCCCTTCTCGGTTTCCAAACCCAATCGCGGAGAACCTCTTGTCGGGCGCAAAAGGAGAGCGGACGGCAGTTATTCGAGATACTGCCGCCCGCTCTGGTATTTGTCGAAGCGAATTCGCCGCCGTGTTCTTGGCGACCGCTACTTCTCTTCCTTGTGGAACACGGCGTGGCAGGTTTCACAGCCTTCGCCGAACTTCTCCATGGCGGCATCCGCGGCGTCCTTGTCGCCGGCACGGATGGCGGCGTTGATGGCGGCCGCCGTGTCGCGCATCTCGGCACAGAACTTGTACCACTTCTCCACGTCGTCGGGGTTCTTGACCATGTGCGTGTCGACCAGCGAAGCCTGACCGATGACGGCCAGAACGGCAGCGTATCCGGCAGTGTCGTCGGCCTTCGACTTGAACCGCTTGCCCTTAACGTACCGCTTCAGCTTGGTGTTGATCAGCGGAACCTGCTTCATCATCTTGCCGAGCGAGTAGTTTTTCTTCCATTCGAGCTTGTCGGCGCCGCCCTCGCTGCTGGCAGCGGCCGCCTTGACCGCGGCCACGCCCTTCTTGGCCGAATCGAAATCCTTGACTTTGACCAACTCCTGGGTCGTCTTTATCATGGCCGGCGCGGCGGCCTTGTACTTGTTGTCTTTATCGTGAAGACCAAGCGCCAGGGCAATCACCGTCAGCGTGTTGGCGTCCTTGGCCAGCTTCTCCGACGATTCACCGTACTCTTCCTCCGAGTCGATCGATTTCTCCAAGCGCTCGATGTATTCTCCCACCTGACCCTCCAGGTCGGCGGCCGAGGCAAATTCCGAGACCTTCGGGGCCGCCGGTGGATCGGCCAACGCCACGCCGCCCAGCGACAAAACGATCATGCCAATCGCCAACGCGGTGAGCAGACTTCGTACTGTTGTCAACTTCATCAGTTACTCCTTCTCAATGTGACTTGCGACCACAACCAAACGGGAACATGCACGTACGGCGCACATAAGTTGCGGAGGTAGGCTCAAAATTGGTGTCCGCTAGAACTAACCTATTTAACCAAGTTTGGCAGTCGGCAACCCGGATGTCAAGAATCTCCCCCCAATTGGGTCGGTCACACAAAATGGCGGATATTCTCCGCGTATTCGGGCGAGTACGAGTGACGATCTTCCCAACGCGCCGGACAACCCGCGGCCGCTAACCAGTGAATTGATCGCCAGCGGCCTGCTCGATAATCGAGAGTGCCGCCAGAGCATCTTCCAAATTCGCAATCTCACCCGGCAAGCCGGTTGTTGCCCGGTGGAACTGCATCAATAGCGACTCGGACACCGACCGCTCGGTTTTGAATGATTCCTCGTGCCGGCCGTGCTCGTCGAACCAGATCAGCGTGGCGGGCAAGTCGAGATAAGCACGGCCCCGGACGCAGGAGACTTTCAGTGCGGCCCGAGGCTCCTCGCTGAAGATGTCGTGGCACTCGCTGGGAATGAAGCGGCTGGGGCCGATTTGGGCAATCGGCCCGCTGCCGGGTTGGCACCGGTCGGAAAAGTCCAATCTTACGCCTCGCCCGGCCTGCCGCGGCCAGTCACCCGATCCGGAATGAACCCAACCGACCACCGACACCGGACTCCTGCCCACCACATAGCGACACCAGTCGACCAATTCGACAAATTCAGTGCCGTCCGCCCGCGGTGACAATCCTGCCGGTATATGATTAGCGGCGTTTGGCGTATCGTGGCGATGTTTGCAGAAGAGACGTTGGCAGAAGAGCAGTTGGGGGGAGCCCAGCCGGGTGGCGATCAACTCTTTCAATCGCAATGTGGCCGGCAAGTTACGGTAGGAGAACCCGGCCGCAAAGACAATGCCCGAGGACCGCACGCGCTGCCTTATCGTCTCCAGCCGATCCGATTCGAGCCCAACCCGGGCGTCGCAATAGACGGCCTTGCCGACGTCGCAGGCGGCCAGAATCGGCAGTGAACCGAACCATTGCGAATCGAACATCAGGATCGCGTCGATATCCGCGCGTCTTACAAGCGCGCGGAACCCGTTGGCCGATTTCGCGTTGAACTCGAAGGCCGCCTGTCGGGCACGATGGCCAATCTGCTCGCAAACCGCTCGCACCTTGTATTGGTCAGTCAGGGCGAGCAGTGCGGGGCAAACCCGTTGCCGCCAATCTTCACCCAAACCGACCAAGGCAACCCGAAGTGTCATCCAGCTAAACCCTTCGCTATGGGGGTGGCGATTCTCCGGACATCTCCTCGCGCTGCCCGGAACCCTATCCGAGAATTATATCGTCGAGCCGATCATCCATTCAATTGCATTTAGACGGAAGCTTCCGAGGTAACTGAAGTTGCGTCCACTGGCGTAATCCTCCAATCATCCGGTTCCGAGTTCTCGTTTCTCGCGGCCCCCCCCATTCAACCAGAGCGAAACATACTCGGGTGCCAAGCTATTGATCTTTGCATAGTCAATGCGCGGATCAAGGGGGTTCCGCCGGGGAAC
>CAZDHN010000257.1:0-8654 GCA_964505115.1 uncultured Planctomycetaceae bacterium | reverse complement strand
AATGCGAGAGAATCCGCCGAGCGTCCCTCGCTTACGCTTCGGGTTACGATTGGTCCATGAATAATCCGGGCTAATACGGGCTCTTGTTTGAAACAGGCTGTCCATCTCCTCATCTTTCAACCGCCGGTAATATGCTGTTTACTCCGGGCCGAATCATCTTGGGTCTGCTGCCCATGCTGTTATTGGTCGGCTGCAAGGCCGCGACCAAGCCGCAAGGCAAGTCGCCGCTGGTGCCCGCGCGGATGTCGGCCGATAGCGTGGTGCTGGAACTCTTCTTCGTCCGCTTCCCGTTGGGCGACGCGGAAGTCAACGGACCGCTTTGGGAGGAGATCGACGAACAGCACTTCGCGGCCGAGCGTCGACAAGCGCTGGCGCGAAACGGTTTTCGCATCGGCCTGATAAGCGGGCAGATGCCGGTGGCGCTTGCCCGACTGTTGGAACTGACGGACAAGCCGTTGCCCGACGATCAAATCAATCAGCCGCGCGCGGTCGATCTGGACCACGAACCGACCGTCATGCGGCGGCACCTGCAAATCCGACCGGACCGCCGTGGCGAGATCGTGGCTTCCGGCACTTATGATGAACTGCCGCTGCTAACTTGCGAGTCGGGCGCTTTGTCCGGGCGGACCTACACGAAGGCCCAAGGCCTCTTGGCCGTCAAGGTAACGGCCCAGCCCGACGGCCGCGTGCGACTGGACCTGACGCCCGAGCTGCACCATGGCAGCCCCCGGCACCGTTGGGTCGGCAAGCAGGGGATGCTGCGACTGGACGCCGGCCGGAAGCGGCGCGTGTTGGACGATCTGGCCCTCTCGGCGACTCTTTCGCCCGGCAACATGCTCGTACTGGCCAGTCTACCCGACCGGCCGGGCAGCATCGGCCACTACTTCTTCACCGAAGATAAGTCCGGCCAACTCCAACAGAAGCTGCTGGTCGTTCGCGTATCTCAGACCCAACACGACAGCATGTTCGATCCGAACGAGCCACTAGCGTTGGAAGAACCGGAGTAGCCGGATTCGCAAGAATTCGGTTCTTCGCATCACCTGCTGAATCCTTGCGAATCCAGCTACGGGCAAACTGCTTCCCGCCGATCAAAAAAACAAGCCGCGACGCCGGTCGCGGCTTGGTGTGCGATTCTTGCCGTCGGGATAACCCGCGGCTACTTGCCCAACGACTTCCGCACGCCCTCCAGTTGGCCGGCCGAGCCGAACTTGCGGTTCTTGTGGGTGATGTACTGGGCGTAGGCGGGCATGAAGAGCTTGCCCGGCGGGCGAAGGTCAAAATTCTCCGGGTTGTCGCGGAACGACTCGCGGTGGATCGCACACCAGACCAGTCGGCCGTCGGTGTCGATGTTCACCTTGCAAACGCCCATCTTGGCGGCCGGCAGATACTGATCCTCGTCCACGCCGCTGGCGTTCTTCAGCTTGCCGCCGGCGTTGTTGATCCGGTCGACCCATTCCTTGGGCACGCTGCTGGAGCCGTGCATCACCAGGGGGAAGCCGGCCGGCAGGAGTTTCTGAATCTTCTCCAGCACGTCGAAGTGCAGGCCCTGCGAGCCGGAAAACTTGTAGGCGCCGTGCGAAGTGCCGATGGCCACGGCCAGCGAATCGCAGCCGCTCTTCTCGACGAACTCGACCGCCTCGGCCGGTTCGGTCAGGCAAACGCTGCCGACGATGTCTTCCTCGACTCCGCCAAGCTGGCCCAATTCGGCCTCGACCACGATTCCCTTGGCGTGTGCCCGATCGACCACCCGCTTGGTGATGGCGATATTCTCGGCCAGCGGCTCGTGCGAGGCGTCGATCATCACCGAGCTATAGAAGCCGCTATCAATGCAGTCGTAGCAAGCTTCCTCGGTTCCGTGATCGAGATGGACGGCGAAAATTGCCTCGGGAAAGACTTCCTCGGCCGAGCGAATCATGCCCTCCAGGAACCGCTTGTCGCTGTAACCGCGTGCTCCCCGAGAGATTTGGATGATGAACGGTGCGCTGAGGGCCGGGTCGACCGGCTCTTCGTTCGATTCCACCTTGCCCAGGTTGCCACGGAACAGGCCGACCGTCTGCTCCAGGTTGTTGATGTTGTAGGCCCCTATCGCGTAGTTGCCGTAGGCGTGCTTGAAGAGGTCTTTTGTCGTTACGATCATTGGTTTTTTACTCCCGGACCGCCCCTGTCGCGGCCCATTCTTGCGATTGATATACAGTGAACCGGGTATGCCGGCTCGGTAATCCTCTGATTTTATCGAAGTCCGGCTCGATGCACCAGGGCAGACGGGGCTCCGGCGGCGTCAAATCGACGGATGAAGCAGGCCGGGCAAGCCCGCCATGCCAATCTGACCAATTGTACGTCACTGATTGTCCACGTCGTCAGCCTTGTCCGCCCCCCCCGGGTGGCCGGGCAACATCTCCGCTTTCCGCTTTCCCCTTTCCGCTTTCTTCCTGCCGATCTTTACATTGCCGTAAATGGCCATCGCGGGTACAATCTGCCGACCCAATCCGGGATAGTAGTGCGCCGTCACCGATGAGGTATCCGAAGGTATCTGGTGACGGGGCACCTGATTGCAGCACATTGCCCCGTCAAGGATGACGCCAGCAAGGATGACGAGCCGATGAGCATGGAAGCCGCCAGATCGGCCGAATTGAGCCAATTCGAGCAACTTCGCCACGGCCGGCAAATCATCGAATTGGAGGCCCGGGCACTGACCGATCTCGTCGGCCGCCTCGACCACCGCTTCACCCAAGCCGTCCAACTCCTGCACGATTGCCGGGGGAGCGTGATCGTGTCGGGCATGGGTAAGGCGGGGTTGGTCGGGCAGAAGATAATGGCCACGTTGGCCTCGACCGGGACCAGGGCACATTGCCTGCATCCGGCCGAAGCCCTGCACGGCGATCTGGGACGAATACATCGCGACGACCTGATGCTGATCCTTTCGCAAAGCGGCGAGACGGAAGAGGTGGTCCGCCTGCTTCCCTCGCTACGCGAGTTGGAAATGCCGGTCATCGCCGTCACCGCTCGGGCCGACAGCACGTTGGGCCGCGCCGCGACGGTAACCATTGAACTGGGCTCGCTAGCCGAGGCGGGCGAGTTGGGCCTGGCTCCAAGCACCAGCACGACGGCCATGCTTGCCGTGGGCGACGCCTTGGCGCTGGTCGCCAGCCGCATGCGAGGCTTCGGGCGCGAGGATTTCGCCCGATTCCACCCCGCCGGCAGCCTGGGACAACAACTCAGCAAGGTCGAGCAGCTCATGCGACCGCTCGATCAGTGCCGCCTGGCGGACGACAACCAAACCGTGCGCGAGGTGCTCGTGGCGGTCAGCCTGCCGGGAAGACGGACCGGGGCCGTCATGCTGGTCGACGCGGCCGGCAGGCTGTCGGGAATCTTCACCGACAGCGACCTCGCCCGACTCTTCGAACAGCGGCGCGACCCCGAACTCGACCGGTCCGTCCGCCAGGTAATGACCGCCAACCCGTTGGCCGTTCAAGTTGGCGCGATGACGACCGACGCCGTGGAAATGATGGCCAAGCGGAAGATCAGCGAGCTACCGGTGGTCGACGCCCAGGGTTGCCCAGCCGGCCTGATCGACATTACCGACGTGCTGAACCTGCTGCCCAAGGAGCACGCCGCCGAAGAACCGACGCCCAACTACCGCGTATTCACCGAACCGGAGACGGGTCCCGCCGCGTAGGAAACTAGGGATCAGGGGCCAGAGGCCAGAGAAGAGCCTTAATGAATGGTGCTTAATTCGTCCCTGACCCCTGGTCTGGGCTCCCAAAAATGTGGAGATATGTGGAATCCATTATTATGCTGGTTTTGTTTCAGCGGAAAAGTTAAGTGTACTACCTCCACATTTTTGGGAGCCCACCCCTGGTCCCTGACCCCTGGCCCCTTTTGAGATCGCCCCCACACTCGATTGAGTATCTTTCATGGATTTGGCCGAACTCTGTAAACCGATCGAACTCGTGCTTTCCGACGTGGACGGCGTACTGACCGACGGCCGCTTGGTTTTCGACAATCGGGGGATAGAAAGCAAGCGGTTCCACGTTCGCGACGGGATGGGTGTCCGGTTATGGCAGCGGGCCGGTTACCGGTTCGGGCTGGTGACCGCGCGAAGCTCGCATATCGTACAAGCCCGGGCGGCCGAACTGGATATCGAAATAGTGCGGCAGGCAGCCAAGAATAAACTGGCCTCCGTCGAGCAGATACTGGCCGAGTTGGGCCTGACACTCCAGCAGGTCTGCTTCGTGGGCGACGACCTGCCCGACCTGCCGGTGATCGGCGCCGTCGGCCTGGGAGTAGCGGTGGCCGACGCTTGCGAAGAAGTCCGTCAGGCGGCCGCCCACGTTACCACCCTGCCGGGCGGAGCCGGCGCAATACGCGAGACCGTCGAACTGATCCTCAAATCCCAACGCCGCTGGAACGACGTCATCCAACCCTACTTGACGTAAGTCGGAGGTCGGAGGTCGGAAGTCGGAAATCCAATGGCTTCCCACCACTAACTATCAACTACCCACTACCCACTACCAACTACCCACCAAATGTCCCGCATCCTACACATCAGCGGCAGTTTTGCGATTGTGCTGGTGTTGTATTGGACCTACTCCCTGCTGGCCGTTCCGCTAATCGAGCCGTCGGTCAACGCGGACGGGCCGAATCCGGTGCGGATAGCCACGGGCCACGGGAATCTCCCTACCCGCCTGACGCAGCTCGAAGGCTTGTTTGCCGACGGATCCTGGGAACTGGACAACCCCAAGATTCTGGAAAGCGATCAGGTTAAACTGCTTCTGCGCGACTACACCAATCTGGGTAACGGTCGGGTGAAGATTCAGCCCTGCACGATGATCTACGTCCCCGACGGACCGCCCAGCACCGAGCAGGAACGCCGCCGCCGGGCCGTAATCCTCCAGGCGCCCAAAGGAGCCTTGCTCGAATTCGACGAAGCGTTCGACTTGCGCCGCGCCAAGATCGGTCGACTCAAGGCCGGACAACTGCTGGGCCCGATTACTATCCGAAGCAACGGTAAATCGGCCGGCAGCGAAGACGACCTGCTGGTAAGAACCAGCGAAGTGCAACTGACCGAAGATCACATCTGGACCCCGCACCCTGTCGAATTTAGCCTGGGACCCAACTACGGACGCGGGCGGCGGATGTTCATCAAGTTGATGACCGGCGGCAAGTCCGATAGCGGCAAGAAACGCCCCGGGCCGAACATCGTCGGCATCGAATCGTTCGAGGTCAGCCACCTGGAGGAGCTGCATTTGGAGGTCGGCAAAGAGGGGTTGTCGACGCAGGCGAAATCCGACGCGGGGCCGCTCGCCGCGGACGGCAACACGCCGACCGATTCCAAGGAGGCAATCAAAGTCACCTGTCGGGGACCGTTTCGCTTCGATCTTGTCCGGCGGGTGGCAACGTTCGAGGACCACGTCGACCTGCTACGATCCCATGCCAACGGGCCCAGCGACCAGCTCAACTGCGAGATGCTTTCAATCCATTTCGACCTGCGCGAAAACAGCCGCTCGGCGAAGTCCGCCTCAAAACGCTCCGGCCCAAATCGCTCCGGCTCCAACGAGTCGCCCGCCAATCCGCTCGATCTGGAAGCCAAGCAGATCGAGGCCCGGGGCGATCCGGTGGTTATCCGCGCGCCGAGCGAGGGCGTCGAAGCCCGGGGTCAGCGGCTGCTGTACGATCTGAGCACGGGCCTGATCCGTTTGGACGGCAAGCGGGAAGTCCATCTTCAGCAGGGAGCCAACGAAATCCACGCTCGGGGCCTGCAATACGAACCGCACAAGACGAATCGTCTGGGAAAAATCTTGGCGGAGGGGCCGGGATGGCTTCGGGGACAGATGGCCGAGCAGCCCGGCGAACAGCTTGAAGCGCGCTGGAAGAAGCAACTCCAGGTCGGCCCGGATGAAGAGAACCACCTGATCTCGCTCACCGGCGGGGCCGAGTTGAGCTATCGGGGGATCGGTCGTCTGGAAGCCGACGAGGTCCACTTCTGGCTGCTGGAATCGGCGGCGGCCGACGGCTCGGATAAATCCAAGCTAACACCCGACCGCATGCTTGCCCGACGCGATGTGCGTGTCCAATCACCCCAACTTTCCGGCGTGGTCGACCAGTTGGAAGTCTGGTTCAACCAATCGAAGTCGGAGGTCGGAGGTCGGAAACCGGAGGCTGGCGGTTGGGGACCGGGCGGCGACGAGGCGGTTAGTGGCCCGGCGGACGCGTCGGGCGAGCCGCGGCAGCATTTCGAGATAGTGGGCAGCCTGTTGCGGCTTGAGGTTGACATGCGGGAGGGCTCGCCCGAACTCTCGAAACTTACGGCGGAGGACAACGTGCGCTTCACCGAAACCCAAACCGAACGGCCCGACGAACAGCCGCTTGCCGTGCAGGGCGACCTGTTGCAGGTGGTCAATGCCAGCGAGCCACGCGCGGCCGTCACGGTGAAAGGTAGTCCGGCCCATTTCGAGGGACGCGGACTGGGTCTCACCGGACCGGAAATCAGCCTCAATCGGGGAACCAACCTACTGACGATCGAAGGCCCCGGCCGGATGGATCTGGCGATCGACCGCGATCTTATTGATCCTTCCACTGCCAATGACCGAGGGCCCAATGAGCGGGGACAGAGCCCGGTTATTGACCATGCAAAGATCAAGAAGGGGAATTCTATCGACAGCGCGGGACCGTTGAAGGTCAACTGGCAGCACCGCATGCAGTTCGACGGCCGCAAGGCGGTCTTCGAGGAGACCGTCGTGGCAACCACGCCCAACCAGACGGTGCAGACCGAGACGCTGGAGGTAAGCTTCAAGCAGCCGATCCGTTTCTCCGATCCGCGTTCTCAGCCGCAGCCCCAACTTCACCAGATCGGCTGTCGCGGCGTCACGATCATGGAGAACCGCTCCAAAGACGAGGCCGGCCTGGTGTCCATCGACCAGATGGAAGTCGGCAACGTGGCGATCAATCTCGATAGCGGCGCGCTTTCGGCGGCCGGACCGGGTTGGGTAACCAGTCGCCGTCGTGGCTCGTCCGGCTTTGCGCCCGCGGCCGGAGGTCCCTTGGCTCCCTTTGGCCAGGCCGGCAAGGACGACGCGGACGAGGGCGGGCTGACATATCTGAACGTACGATTCCAAGGTTCGATCAGCGGCAACGTGCATAACCGAACCATGACCTTCCACGATCAGGTGCGCGCTACCTACGGACCGATCAAGTCCTGGCAGGCAAGCCTGCCGGACGACGACCCCGACGCGCTGGGACCACGTGGAGTCTTGCTCGGTTGCGATCAACTTACGGTCGGCCAGATGACCCCGCCCAACGGTGGTCGGCAGACGGTGGAACTCGAAGCGCTGGGGAACACGCTGGTCGAGGGGCGTACGTTCACCGCTCGGGCTATTCGAATAACCTATGCCGAAGCCAAGGATATGCTAATCTTGGAAGGCGACGGGCGGACCGACGCGGAGATATTCCGCCAAGAGCGGGTTGGTGGTCCCACGTCGAAAGCGGCCGCCCGAAAAATCATCTACTGGCCGACCACCAACCGCCTCAAGGTGGACGGTGTCCGATTGCTCAATCTGAACCAGATTCGCCCGAACAAGGCCGGCCCCCAGTAGAGCAATGGCCGTCGGCTTGGCGTCTTGTCCGCCTACCATCGCCTCTAAGGGTGCCCTACAATAGGCTTGAGAGAATCCGGCGGGGTTGCCCCGCGTCAATCCAAGAGAGAATGCAAATGAAGACCCTGATCGACGAGAACCAACTCCAAGAAGGCATTCGGCGGTTTGCGGACGAAATCATCCGGCACTATTCGGACCGGCCGTTGACGATTGTGGGAGTGCGGATCGCCAGCGTGCTGGTTTTGGCCGATCTGATCCGCTTGCTGGACATGCCCTTGCGGGTCGAGTTGCTTAAGACGCGACGCCACCAACAGGATACCGCCGCGCGGCCCGGCCCCTTGGCGATCGACACCGCACTGCTCTCGACTGCCGTCCGGGGCCGCGATGTATTGCTGGTCGACGACATATTCGATACGGGCCACACGCTTTGGGAACTAATTCCGCAAGTCGACGAACTGGGGCCGACCAATGTTCGCACGGCCGTTTTTCTGCGGAAACAGGGCCGAAGTGAAGTGTCGCTTGAGCCCGACTTCGTGGCCTTCGACATTCCCGACGAGTTCGTCGTCGGCTACGGACTGCATTACCGCGACCGATATCGCAACCTGCCGTACGTAGCGGCGCTGGAGCCGGAGGAACGGGCCGAGGAGTCGAATACGTGAACCTGTTTCGCTTGGTGTTGGTAACACGGCGGTTTTGGCCCTTGGTGGGTGGGGCGGAAAGAGTGATGGCCAATCTGGCCGCCGAACTGACCCGGCTTAACATGCAGGTTACCGTGCTCACCGCCGCCTGGCAGCCCGAATGGCCCAGCGAACTCCGATACCGGGGCGTTCCCGTCGTGCGGCTGCCTAACCCGCCCCGACGCCGTTGGGGAACCTTTCAATACATGCGGGCACTGGCCGGCTGGTTGAAGCGGAATCGCGATCACTACGATCTGGTCTATGTCTCGATGCTCAAGCACGACGCACATGCGGTGATCGGGGCCGTGCAGGGTCGAGTTCCGGTAGTGCTTCGGGCGGAAGGGGCCGGCCACTCGGGCGATTGCCGCTGGCAACTCGAAGCGCC
>CAZDHN010000256.1:0-8678 GCA_964505115.1 uncultured Planctomycetaceae bacterium | reverse complement strand
CCAGAAGATCACCAAGAACGCGGCCGAGACGATCTGCACGTCGGGCTTGTCGTCGGTCGAGGTCATGAGCGACGCCAAAAGCCCTCTGCTGCTGAACGCCCTGGCCGACGACGGCACGGCCAGCCACGAGGAAGCACTGCTGCGAATTTATCAGCGGCTTCGGCCGGGCAATCCGCCGCAGTTGGAAAAGGCCCGCTCGCTATTCGCCGAAAAATTCTACGATACCAACCGCTATCGGCTGGGGCGCGTGGGACGCTTTCGCATTAACCGCAAATTCGGCATCAACGTGCCCGAAACCGAAATGACCCTGCGGCCCGACGACTTGATCGCCGCAATGAAGTACCTGCTGCGCTTGAGGAGCGACGACGTCACGGCGGAAATCGACGATATCGACCACTTGGGTAATCGCCGCTTGCGGACAATCGACGAGTTGGCCTGCGACGAACTTCGCAAGGGCTTCCTCAAGTTGCGGCGGACCGTGCAGGAACGGATGAGCCTCAAGGACGTCGCCGACATGACGCCCCGCACGCTGGTCAACCCGAAAAGCATCTCCGCCGCCATCGAATACTTCTTCGGCCGCGGCGAGTTGTCGCAGGTGGTTGACCAGACCAACCCCCTTTCCATGCTTACTCACGAACGCCGGCTCAGCGCTTTGGGTCCCGGCGGGTTGAACCGGAAACGGGCCGGGTTCGAGGTTCGCGACGTACACATTTCGCACTACGGGCGGATTTGTCCGATCGAGACCCCGGAAGGAACCAACATCGGCCTGATCTCCAGCCTGGCGATTTACGCCGGCGTGGACGACTACGGGTTCCTTTCCACTCCCTACCAGAAGGTTCGCAAGGGCAAGTTGACCGACGAGATCGAGTGGCTTCGGGCCGACCAGGAGCACGATGCCTACTTGGCGCCGGCGGATGCCCCGATGGAAAACGGTCGTATCACCGGCGACACCATTATCGCCCGGCATTTCGGCGATATCGAAATGATCCCCACCGGAGATGTCGAGTACATCGACGTGGCCCCCAGCCAGATGGTGGGCATTTCGGCCGGCCTGATCCCATTCCTGGAACACGATGACGCCAACCGGGCATTGATGGGCTCGAACATGCAACGCCAGGCGGTGCCGCTGTTGATTACCGAGCCGCCGCTGGTCGGCACGGGCATGGAAACCGACGCCGCCCATAACTCCAGCATGTTGATCCGAGCCCGGCGCCGAGGAACCGTCACCTACGTCGACGCCAAGCGGATAGAGATCGGCAGCGAAGTATACCAGTTGCGGAAGTTCGTGGGGCTCAACGAGCGAACCTGCCAGAACCAGAAACCGATCGTCTCTGTCGGCGACAAGCTGGAAAAGGGAGATGTGATCGCCGACGGCGCCGCCACCAGCCAGGGTGAACTGGCGCTGGGACGCAACGTGCTGGTTGCATTCATGGCCTGGGACGGGTTCAACTTCGAGGATGCAATCATCATCAGCGAGGAGTTGGTCAAGAACGATACCTACACCTCGATCCATATCGAAGAATTCGACATCGAAATCCGCGAGACCAAGTTGGGCCGGGAGGAGTTCACCCGCGATATACCCAACGTCAGCGAAAAGGCGCTGCGAAACCTGGATGAGAACGGCATCGTGCGGACGGGCACCTACGTGCAACCGGGCGACGTTCTGGTGGGCAAGGTATCACCCAAGTCGAAAACCGAATTGACACCGGAAGAGAAGCTGCTGCACGCCATTTTCGGTCGGGCCGGCGAGGACGTGAAGAACGACTCGCTGGAAGTCCCTTCCGGCATGGAAGGAATCGTGATCGACACGCAGCGGTTCTCCCGCCGCATGAGTCTCTCGGAAGAAGAACGCAAGGAGTTCGAGAAATCGCTGAAGGAGGTGGAAGCCCAGGGCAATGCCCAAGTCGCCGCCACCTTTGGCGAGTTGGTCGAACAGATCGAGGGCGTGCTGAACAAAAAGCTCACCGACGAGGACGGCAACCACCTGGTGCATGACCAGGAACACCGTTACGTCGCCGAGCAAGCCCGGCGATTCGACCCCGACGCCCTCGATATCCGCAGCCCGGCCCGAAAGACCGAAGTGGCTCGGATTCACAAGATGCTCTGGCCGGCCGTCGAAGATGCCATCGACGCTCGCGACCGACGTCTGAACTCGATGAAACGGGGCGACGAGCTGCGCAGCGGCGTGCTACAGATGGTCAAGGTCTACATTGCCGCCAAGCGAGTGATTTCGGTGGGCGACAAGATGGCCGGCCGCCACGGGAACAAGGGCGTGATTGCCAAGATTCTTCCCGAGGAAGACATGCCTCATCTGGCCGACGGCACTCCGGTGCAGATACTTCTCAACCCACTGGGAGTACCCAGCCGAATGAACGTCGGCCAAATCCTGGAGACACACCTGGGTTGGGCCGGAGCGGCGCTGGGATTCCAGGCGATCACGCCAGTTTTCGACGGTGCCGACGAGGCCGTGATCCAGGATTGCCTTGAAGAGGCCGGACTGCCGCGTCACGGCAAGGCCCAGCTTTACGATGGCCGGACAGGCGAGGCGTTCGACCAGGAAACGACGGTGGGTTACATCTACATGCTGAAGCTCCACCATCTGGTGGACGACAAGGTCCACGCCCGATCCACCGGCCCCTACTCGCTAATCACCCAACAACCGTTAGGCGGCAAAGCGCGGTTCGGCGGCCAGCGGTTCGGCGAAATGGAAGTCTGGGCCCTGGAAGCGTACGGAGCGGCATACATTCTCCAGGAATTGCTTACCGTCAAGAGCGACGACGTCGAAGGACGCACCAAGATCTACGAATCGATGGTCAAGGGCGAGAATACCCTGGAAGCCGGCACGCCCGCCAGCTTCGACGTGCTAACCAATGAAATCCGCGGACTCGGTCTGAACATGCAACTGGAGAAGGGGCACGCCTGACGTGCAGGATGACATTCAGGCTGTTTCCCGATTCCAGTTTGTGAGATAAGAATTCGTTCCCTCCGAATAAGGAGAGCCAGCAGTGAGTATAGGCGAAAGCTCATACGATCGAATCAACGACTACGCGTCGGTCAAGATCAGTCTGGCCCGACCGCACGACATCCGTAGTTGGTCGTTCGGCGAGGTAAAGAAGCCGGAAACGATCAATTACCGCACCTACCGCCCCGAAAAGGACGGCCTGTTCTGCGAGCGGATCTTCGGTCCGGAAAAGGACTGGGAGTGCTCCTGCGGCAAGTATCGCGGCATGAAGTACAAGGGGATGATCTGCGACCGTTGCGGCGTGAAAATCACCCACAGCCGCGTGCGCCGCAAGCGAATGGGTCATATCGAGTTGGCTGCTCCGGTGGTCCACATCTGGTTCTTTAAAGCCATGCCCAGCCGGCTGGGAAATCTGCTGAGCATGAAAACCACCAGCCTGGAGAAAGTCGTCTACTTCCAGGACTACGTCGTTACCGACCCCGGCGATACGGAGTTGAAGAAGCAACAGCTCCTCACCGAGGAAGAGTACCGCGCCGCCCGCGAGCAGTACCCGGAAGGCGGATTCCGCGCCGAGATGGGCGCCGAGGCGGTCCGCAAGTTGCTGGTCGAGTTGGATCTGGTGTCGTTGTCGGCTCAACTGCGGGTCGACTTGGCGGAGACGAATTCGAAGCAGAAGAAGAAGGACCTGATCAACCGGCTGAAGATCGTCGAGTCGATTCGCGACAGCGACAACCGGCCCGAGTGGATGGTGTTGGACGTAATCCCGGTTATCCCGCCCGACTTGCGACCGTTGGTGCTTTTGGACTCGGGCAACTTCGCCACGAGCGACCTGAACGATCTCTACCGCCGCATCATCAACCGCAACAACCGGCTGAAGAAGCTGGTTGACCTCAACGCTCCGGAAGTGATCATCCGCAACGAGAAGCGAATGCTGCAGCAGTCGGTCGACGCCCTGTTCGACAACAACCGCTGCAAGCGTCCCGTGCTCGGCTCCAGCAACCGCCCGCTGAAATCGCTGACCGACATGATCAAGGGCAAGCAGGGCCGGTTCCGCGAGAACCTGCTGGGTAAGCGGGTCGATTACTCGGCCCGAAGCGTAATCGTGGTAGGCCCGGCCCTGCGGTTGCACCAGTGCGGTTTACCCAAGAAAATCGCCCTGGAGTTGTACCAGCCGTTCATTATCCGGCGACTGAAGGAGCTGGGTCACGCCGATACGATCAAGAGCGCCAAGAAGATGCTTGAGCGCAAGGATGAAGAAGTCTGGGACATCCTGGAAGAAGTCATCTACAACCATCCGGTGCTTCTGAACCGGGCGCCCACGCTACACCGCATGGGCATTCAGGCCTTCGAGCCGATGCTGGTCGAAGGCAACGCCATCAAGCTACACCCGTTGGTCTGCAAGGGCTTCAACGCCGACTTCGACGGCGACCAGATGGCGGTCCACCTCCCCTTGTCGATCGAGGCACAGGTGGAAGCACATACGCTTCTGATGTCGACCAACAATATCTTCAGCCCGGCCAACGGGGCACCGATCATCAGCCCCTCGCAAGACGTCGTGATGGGTGGCTACTACCTGACCATGTCGCTACCCGACCGCAAAGGCGAAGGGATGGTCTTCGCCTCGGTGGCGGAAGTGCAACTGGCCTATTCGCTGAAGGTGGTGGAGACCCACGCCAACATCAAGGTCAGGCTGCCGGCGAGTAGGATGGTTAAGGGCGACGCGAAAACCCCGACCGGAGGGCTGGTAGAAACCACCGTGGGCCGCGTTCTGTTCAATGACATGCTCCCCAAGGGCATGGATTATTACAACACGCCCATGCGATCTTCCGAACTGGCCAATGTGATCTCCGATTGCTACGAGGTTCTGGGACGCCGGGCGACCATCGATCTGCTGGACGACATGAACCAGATCGGCTTCCGCGAGAGCACGCGAAGCGGCCTCTCCTTCGCCACCGACGACCTGATCACGCCGCCCAACAAGTCCAAGATCATCGGCAGCGCCGAGCGCGGCGTGCTGCGAATCCTCAAGCTGTACCAGCGAGGTATCATCACCGAGGGTGAACGCTACAACCAGGTACTCGACGCCTGGACGCACGCTCGCGAACAGATCACCTCCGAAATGATGACCGAGCTGGAAAACGACACGCGAGCCCCCGGTTACGTCAACCCAATCTTCCTGATGGCGCACTCCGGTGCCCGGGGTGGCGTCGAGCAGATTCGGCAGTTGGCCGGCATGCGTGGTTTGATGGCCAAGCCGTCGGGCAAGATCATCGAGACGCCCATTAAGGCCAACTTCCGCGAAGGCCTCAGCGTGCTGGAGTACTTCAGCTCCACACACGGTGCCCGCAAGGGTCTGGCCGACACGGCACTAAAAACGGCCGACTCGGGATACCTTACTCGAAAACTGGCCGACGTGGCACAAAACGTGGTCGTTACCATGGAAGATTGCGGTACCACCCAGGGAATTACCAAGGGTGTTATCTACCGCGGCGAGAAAGTCGAAATGAGCCTGGCCGAGTCGATTCACGGTCGGGTGAGTCGAGCCAATATCGTCAATCCGATCACCGATACCCTGATTGTCAGCGAGGGCGAACTGATTACCGCCGAAATCTCTCGGCAAATCGAAGACCTCGGCCTGGAAAAGATCCAGGTCCGAAGCCCCATGACCTGCGAGGCCCCGCTGGGTATTTGCCAACGCTGCTACGGCATGGACCTTTCCACAAGCTCAATGGTCGAGCAAGGCATGGCCGTGGGAACGATCGCCGCCCAGAGTATCGGCGAGCCGGGTACGCAATTGACGATGCGGACCTTCCACATCGGCGGAACGGCTGCCCGAGCGGTCGAAGAGAGCGAAATCCGCGCCAAGAAAGAAGGCGTCGTGCAGTTCACCCGATTGAAGGTCGTGCGCAACGACGCCGGTGACCAGGTCGTGCTCACCCGAAACGGCGAACTCCTCATACTGGACCCCAAGGGTCGCGAACTGGAGAAGTTTGAAGTACCCGCCGGCGCCAACCTCAACGTCGAGGAGAACCAAGAGGTCAAGGTCGGCGACGTCCTCTGCCATTGGGACCCGCACAGTATTCCCATCCTCGCCGAGGTCGGCGGAAAGGTCCGTTACGAAGATGTCATCGAAGGCGAAACGATGCGCATCGAAAAGGACCCCAGCGGCCACGTCCGCCGCTTGATCATGGAGCACAAAGGCGACTTGCATCCGCAGGTCGTCCTCGAAGATAGCAGCGGCAAAATTCTCGACTTCTACTACATGCCCGAAAGAGCGCATATCGAGGTCACCGAAGGCTCTCAGGTCTCCGCCGGAACGCTAATGGCCAAGACGCCGCGTGAGGTGTCGGGTACGCAAGACATCACGGGTGGTTTACCCCGGGTGACCGAAATCTTCGAGGCCAGAAAACCCAAGGAGCCCGCCGTTATCGCCGAAATCGACGGTACGGTGGAACTGCTGGGTGAAAAACGCCGCGGCAAGCGGACAATCATCGTCCGTAGCGAGACGGGCATCGAACGCGAGCACCTGGTCTCGCACGGCAAGCACCTTCGCGTACACGCCGGAGACTTCGTCCGCGCCGGCGAGGCACTTGTCGACGGCCCCTTGGTTCCCCACGATATTCTGAGAATCTCCGGCGAAGAGGCCGTTCAGCAGTACCTTGTCCGCGAAATCCAAAACGTTTACCGCAGCCAGCGGGTGGGGATCAACGACAAGCACATCGAGATTATCGTCGCCCAAATGCTTCGCAAGGTTCGTATCGAGACAATCGGCGACACGGGACTCTTGCCGGGTAGCGTGGTGGGCAAGTTTGAATTCTGGCAAGCCAACACGGACCTGAACAAGTGCGTGAAGATCTCGGAGAAGGGCGACGGCGACTTCGAGCTGGGGGCGATTGTCCCCAAGGAAACGCTTGACCAGATCAACGCCCAAATTGAAACGCTCGGCGGCACATCGGCCCAGGGAACCCGGCCAAAACCGGCCACGGCCAGCACCCAATTGTTGGGAATTACCAAGGCCGCCGTGCAAAGCTACAGCTTCCTCTCGGCCGCCAGCTTCCAGGAAACCACCAAGGTACTTACCGAGGCGGCCCTGGCGGGCAAGGTAGACAATCTGGTCGGGTTGAAGGAGAACGTGATTCTCGGGCATTTGGTGCCCGCCGGAACCGGATTCCATACCTACCAGGACTCGGAAGTCCGTATCCAGCCACAAGCGCTGGATGTGCTGGCTGCCGCCAAGCCAACCGCTCCCACCCCCGTTTTCCCATTGTTGGTTGGCGAGGAATCGGCCGACCTTGCCACCGAGCCGGCCCCCAACGAAGTCAGCCAACCCAGCAGCCTGGACCAACTGTTCGGGGGGCCACAATCATTGCCGCCGGGTGAATAGTGTCGCCCCAAGGCAACACAATTACTATCTGACACAGGGCGGCAGGGCCGCCAACCAAAAGAAGAGGGATTAGGGGCCAGGGACCAGTATATCGAGAGCACCTTGAGGCCAAAATCCTGACCCCTGGCCCCTAACCCCTTTTCAAGTAACGCATTGCGGCCAATCGACCGGAGAACATTTGTCAAAAACTTAACGATCTTTGAGGTTAGTTAGTAGTCCAGATAATACCCGGTCGCCGGACCGCTTCTTTGCAGGCGCTGCCGGTGGGCCTTGACAAACGGCCGTTTCCTGGCAGAATGAAGGATTCTCGGCTCTGTATCAAACGTGCGGTACACCTTAACCCGGTCTCAAACAGACTATGCCAACGATAAATCAACTGGTCAAAAAACGTCGCAAGACGCCGCGTAAGTTCAGCAAGGCTCCGGTCTTGGATCGCTGCCCCCAGAAACGAGGGGTGTGCTTGCAGGTCAAAACCATGACCCCCAAGAAACCTAACTCGGCTCTGCGGAAAATTACCCGCGTTCGGCTCTCAAACGGAAAAGAAGTCACCGTTTACATACCGGGCGAAGGGCACAGCCTCCAGGAACACTCGATCGTGCTGGTCCGGGGAGGCCGGGTTCGCGATTTGCCGGGCGTTCGCTATCAGGTGGTACGCGGCGCGCTCGACACCCTGGCCGTCGAGGGCCGCAAACAGTCGCGTAGCCGCTACGGCGCGAAAATGTCGAGTTAAGAGATTCTAACAACTAGCAGCGGGTTCTACCCGTAACCGAACAGGAAAACGACGATGGGCCGTTTCACAGCCAGCCGAAAACAACTCGCCCCGGACCCCAAGCACCGGTCGCTGTTGGCGAGCAAGTTTGTCAATTGCCTGATGTGGGACGGCAAGAAGAGCATCGCTCTTAGGGTTTTCTACGACGCCTTGGAAGAAATTGGCAAGAAGATACACGACGCCGAGCCGATCGAGGTCTTCACCCAGGCGGTCGAGAACGTCAAGCCCGACATCGAAGTCCGCTCCAAGCGTGTCGGCGGTGCCTCGTATCAGGTCCCCATGCAAGTCAGCCGCGCGCGGCAGCAGTCGTTGGCCATTCGCTGGCTGCTGATGGCCATTCGCGAGAAGAAGGGCCGGCCGACCCACGAGAAACTGGCCAACGAACTGATCGCGGCCTATAAGCGGGAAGGAACCGCCATAACGAGGCGGGAGAACGTCCACCGCATGGCCGAAGCCAACAAGGCCTTCGCCCACTTCGCCTGGTAGAAATCAATTTCGTTGTTCGCCGTACCGGCCCCCCCCCCTGCCGGTGCGGCGTTCCCATGCGCTTATGCCACGTACGG
>CAZDHN010000255.1:0-8680 GCA_964505115.1 uncultured Planctomycetaceae bacterium | reverse complement strand
ATCATCGACGTGGCCATCATCGACGTGGCCATCATCGACGTGGCCATCATCGACGCGGCAATCATAAGCGGGGCATCATAAGCGGGGCAATCATAAGCGGGGCATCATAACCCGCGGCGAGGACGCCGCGGCTCCTAGGTTTTTGGTTCTTTATGTCCGGCGGATTTGTAGGAAGCGAGGATTAGTCTGGCGTCGCCACGGCGTAGCGAGGCGGCGTCTTTGCTGTCGATATCCTGATCGGTTATGAGCGTGACGGCCTCGGAGAGCCGGCCGGCAAGCGCGTGGCTGCGTTTTCCCAACTTCGAGCTATCCATTACCACGACGGTATTTTCGGCCTGACGTTGTACCGCGCGGCAAAGCATGGCGGTGCCCAAGTCGGCCGAGTAGAACTCGCCACGGCGGATGTCCAGGGCGTCGGCGCCCACAATGGCCACGTCGACGCGCATGTTGCCGATGTTCGAGAGGGCAAGCTCGCCGATCAGGTCCGGGCTGTGCGCGGCCAGGACACCGCCGTAGACCGTCACCTCCACGCCCTGGCGACCGAACAACTCCATGGCAACCCGCAGATTGTTGGTGAAAACCCGAATCTCCAGATCGGTCGGCAGCACTCGCGCCACCTGAACGGCCGTGGTGCCCGTGTCGAGATAGACGCTAGAACCGGCCTTCAGGCGTCGGGCAGCCTCCCGGGCGATGGCCAGCTTCTGCCGACGATGCTGCT
Source organism: uncultured Planctomycetaceae bacterium (assembly GCA_964505115.1). Lineage (GTDB taxonomy): Bacteria > Planctomycetota > Planctomycetia > Pirellulales > Thermoguttaceae > CAZDHN01. Next base: position 7,962 of record CAZDHN010000255.1, on the reverse strand, counting down.
GATCCTTCTCCGAGAAGGGCGTTTCCCGAACGAAGGGCGATTGCAGCACGCAACCGCCGTGCGTCCGCGTCAGCACGCTCGCCTTCTCCATCTCGGCCAGATCGCGGCGGATCGTCATCGTGGTGACGCCCAGCGCCGGCGACAACTCCTCGACGCTCAATCGCCCCTGCCTGGCCAGCAGGTTGCGGATCGTCTCTTGGCGTTGGCTTCTGGTTGACATGGGATTTTGTGGCGGTTTGCTGCTGTTTCCAAGGCGCCGAGCCGCCCCGTCCCCGGGGCGGGTATCGTTGAGGCGCCTGTTGACGCGGCGATCATCAGCGGGGCATCGTAACCCGCGGCGAGGACGCCGCGGCTCGGACATGCGACTCCACGGCAGCCGCACCGTAATGTTCAAAACGAACAATAGCATAGTTCGCTTCGCGCGTCAAGGGCCCAATCGATCACCGGTCGCGGCCAAATCATATAAAGCCGCGACCGTTGGTCGCGCGAACCGGGGGGTGGACGCTACGATCCTCCGGCACTTCAAGCGCGACCAACGGTCGCGGCTTTATAGGAGTTTGTCTCACTTTACTAGCTTGCACGGGGGGTAGATGCTAACGTGCTGATTAGTCCGATTGCACAAGTAAAATTCAGCGATTTCTTTGCCATGTTTGGCCAAGTAACCGTGGCCTCCGCTAACCGAATTCGCTATAATTACGGTCGAATGCATGACAAGCGGATGGCTGCTTCAGCCGACCGTTGAGATTAAGACTTTGTGAACCTGCCCCCGGTTAGTCACAAGCAGTCAGACTGCATGACGAGACTGGCTACACCTGCCTCACTATCCAACCACGTGTAACGTATTGACGGCCGGAAATCGTGTACGGGTCTTGGAGACCTCAACCACTGATTTCCGACCACCTTCGGGTGCGGCTTCGGATGCAACACGTTATCTCCGGAAACTGCCGCTCTATCGACGCATGTTAACGGTTGTATGGCCAAAGCGCGACGGCGAAGCCAGGCTTCTCCGCGGAGACGGGCTCGACTCGCGCGTTGACCATGTGGGAATTTATGGTGTGTGTCGACGGTGTGTGACAACAGGGCCTCGCGGTCCGCGCCGAACGGGCAAGTTTCCGGTGATATTACTAGGCTTTGTTCTTTGAAGAAGGAGGAGTACTGATGAGAAGTTTCAAGAAAACGGTGATTTTGGCCACGGTTGTAACGCTAGGGATCGCGGTCGGCGGTTCGCGGGCTGTTGGCGCGGCCTACAGCCGGACGCAAACATCGGGAGTTGAGAGCTTACTCCAGGGGCAGGCCGATATCGCCAAGGCAGCAGCGGCATGGGTTACCGCGCAGGCCGCCGTTATCAAGGCCCAAGCCGAGGCGAATGCAACCAACGCCCAAGCCATGGAAACTTACCAGAAAGCCCGTAGCTTGACGCTGGACAACGACCTCAAAGCTGCCAAAACGTTCTACGAAAAGCGACAGATGCGCGAAACCTACGGGGCCATGAGCGCTCCCACTCGTGCCACTCGGGAAGACCTGATCCGCTACAGCAAGGCGTCGACGCCCGAGCGACCCACCAGTTATCAACTGGAACCGGTCCGAGGAAAAATCTACTGGCCGACCGTCCTGCAGGGAGAATCGTTCCTGGAAGAGCGTGTCCAACTGGAGAGCCTTTTCGCCAAGCGGAAGACGCTCGAGGGCGGCGTGAGCAGCCCAGTCTTCGGAGAGGTTCAAGGAGTGGCCGAAGAGATGCGGACCGAGTTGCGTTCGAAAATGCGTGAGATTTCTCCCGTCGAGTATCTGGCCGCCCGAAAGTTCATCGATGCCCTGGCATTCGAGGCCCGTTTCCCACAGCAGATGAAAGGTGTTGCGTCGAAGTGATCCGGAATGGTGTTACCCGAGCCCCCGCTAGCGAGGGTAATCGAGGCGAGAAAAATACGCATTCTGCATTGTTTGGTCGACAACCGCCGGCGCCAGTCGTATACTAGTGGCTTGAAATGCCGTGGCCCCAAATGGCGGCGGCAAGCTTGCGGAGCCCCGTTTGGATACGGTATGCTCGTGCCCAGGATGTCCCCACACACCTTCCACTCGTAATCAGCAACAGGAGCCAACCGATGAGCAAGACTCGCCAGATCATCAACATCGTTCGCGGAACAGTCTTCATGACTGCGCTGTTAGGCCTTATCGTTGGTACGACCGTTGCTGTTTCCGCTGCCGAGGCTGGAAAGTATCTGGGACCCAAGGACGTTGTCGCGACGAAGGACGGTAAAAGCCTGTTGGTACTCAATGTAGACGCCAAGCAGGTTGCCGCCGTGGATGTCGCCACTGGAAAGGTTACCCGTTCCATCGCCCTGCCGGCAAACCCAACCGGCATGGTGCTCGCGCCCAACGGGGCAACCTTGTATGTGACTTGTGCCGCGCCGCAAGGAACGGTTTGTTTGGTCGACGTGGCGTCGGGCAAGGTGGCCGGCACGATACCGGCCGGTCACGGAGCCACCGGGCCCTCGATTTGCCCGGCCGGCAAGCGGCTCTTCGTCTGCAACCGGTTCGACAACAACGTCTCGGTCATCGACACGGCGACCAAGAAGGAAATCGCACGCGTGCCGGCCACTCGCGACCCGATCGCTTCAGCCGTTTCTCTGGACGGCAAATCGGTATTCGTGAGCAACCTCGTTCCGAACGAGCGGGCCGACGCCTACGACGTGGCCGTCATGATCACGGTCATCGATACGGCAAGCAACAAGCCGGCGTCCATTCGACTTCCCAACGGCAGCACGAGTGCGCAGGGCATCTGCGTATCGGCCGACGGCAAGTACGCCTATGTGGTCCACGTGCTGGCTCGTTACCAAATGCCCACCACGCAACTGGAGCGTGGCTGGATGAACACCAACGCGATGTCGGTCATTGACGTTGCCACCAAGAAGCTGATTAACACGGTGTTGCTGGACGACGTCGACCTGGGAGCGGCCAATCCGTTCGACGTGGCCTGCACGCCCGACGGAAAATACATCTGCGTCACGCACGCCGGCACGCACGAGTTGAGCGTGATCGACGCGCCCGAACTACTTAAGAAGCTTCTGGCCATGCCCAAGACGGAAGAAGAGGCCAAGAAGCTGAAGGCGGAGGATAGCGGCGGCTACTCTTCGCGGATTGCCGCCGACGTGCCCAACGATCTGGCGTTTCTGGTCGGGTTGCGGCGTCGCATTCGGCTTGCCGGGACCGATCCCTGGAGCCTGGCCAAGAGCGACACGCGAGTGAACGGTCCGCGCGGGATGGCCATTATCGGCTCGAAGGTTTATATCGCTGTCTATTTTGGCGATTTGCTGGCCGTGGTCGATTTGGCCGACAAGCCCGCCAAACTCGTCTCGACCATTCCGCTCGGCCCGGCCCCCGTGCTAACGGCCCAGCGTCGCGGCGAAATGAATTTCCACGACGCGGCGCTCTGCTTCCAGAACTGGCAGAGCTGCTCCAGTTGCCACCCCGACGCCCGCGTCGACGGGCTGAACTGGGACCTGATGAACGACGGCATGGGCAACCCGAAGAACGTCAAGAGCATGTTGCTTGCGCACAAGACGCCGCCCTCGATGATCTCCGGAGTCCGACCCACGGGCGAGAGTGCCGTGCGATCGGGCATAACTCACATCCAGTTCGCCGTGCGGCCCGACGAAGACGCCCAGGCGATCGACGCTTACCTCAAGGCGCTCCAGCCGGTTCCCAGTCCGCGTCTGGTTGGCGGGCAGCTTAGCGAGGCGGCCAAGCGCGGCAAGGCGTTGTTCTTCAGCAAGGAGTTGAACTGCGGCAAGTGCCATCCGGAACCACTCTACACCGACCTGCAGATGCACGACGTGAAGAGCAAGGGCCAGTACGACCGCCGCGACGACTTCGACACGCCCACCCTGATCGAATGCTGGCGAACCGCCCCCTACATGCACGACGGCCGCTACGTCATCATGAAAGAAGTCTTCACCACCGGCAAGCACGGCAACGTGGGCGGCGCTTTGGAAAAGCTCAACGAGCAGCAACTCAACGACCTCTGCGAATTCGTCCTCTCGCTGTAACACCACGGCGCGGCGTTGATGAATGATGTCGTTTAGCCGGCGGGCTTGCCCGCCGTGTTGAAAAGCCTGTAGGTTATGCTTCAGCATAACGAATTCGTTTAGGACGTTATGTAATTGGCTGGCTGCGATTATGCCGCGTTATGCTGAAGCATAACCTACGTGGCTGTAGACGAGTTGAGTGATCAGAAGTTGATGCGTCGCGATGAATCCGCAATTTGGCGGCCGGGCTTGCCCGGCGCGCGGACCCGCTGGTAGAATATGGGTGTCGCGCTGTTCGGCAATCCGACCTTGTGTGTCGGAATTCCCTCTGCACATGTGATGTGAGGTGCAATCATGATTTCCCTGCATACAGAATACGTCGTGGATGGGCAGGGACAGAAGAAAGCCGTCGTTGTTCCAGTGGCTGAATGGGAACAGATACTCGAGGCTTTGGAGGAACTCGACGACATCCGAGCCTATGACAAAGCCAAGAGCCGCCCCTCGGACGCCGTTAGCTTTGATCAGGCGGTTCTGGAAATCCGCCAGGGGAAGACGGAGTGACCTAAGAGGTCTTCATCGAGAGGCGAGCACAACGGGCCCTCGCCCGGATCGCCCAGCCTCAACGAGACAAGATCATCTCCGCCATTGAACGTCTCGCGGATGATCCGCGCCCGCCTGGCGTTAAGAAGCTGATCGGCAGAGATGCCTGGCGCATTTGCATTGGGTCGTACCGCGTGCTCTATGAAATTCACGACGCCACACTCGTCGTGCTGGTCGTGGAAATCGGTGATCGGCGAGACGTATATCGCCGTTAACGAGGCTATGGGTAGATCACTTCCGTCCACTAACCTCAAAGAGGCGATTCACTAAGTCCTTATTCTCCAAGGCCTTACGCTGCCTCCCCTTCTTCGAGTGCTTGCCCGGGAACATCTAGCGAATTGGGCTTCTAGGTAGTTGACATCGGCATGCTATACGTGTTATACTCGATATATCTGTTATGACAACCCTAGACGGGATGAGGGATTTGCAGTGGTCGAAACTCTTACGCAACGTGCCTATGCCTACATTTGCACGAGGCTGGGAAGCGGGGAGGTTGCACCGGGTAGCCGGCTTTGCCACCGTGCCTTGGCCAAGGAAATCGGTATCAGCTTCACACCTCTCCGGGAAGCGATCAACCAACTCGCTAGCAAGGGGCTTGTCGAGCACCACCCGGGCTTGGGCAGTTTCGTGCCGGACCCAAGCAACGAGGATATTTCGCATCTGTACGACTTGCGCGAGGCGCTGGAGTGCCACGCGGTGGCCAAGCTCGCCGGGCAGATGAGCGACGCGGATTTGGCCGAGATGGCCGGACACAACGACAAACTGTTGGTGATTATCGATGAACTAGAGCAGGCAGGCCGGTCCCGGCAGGACCCGCGGCAACGCGAACGCTGGTTGTTGGCCGACGCGATGTTTCACGTCACGCTGCTGCGGGCCGCGGGTAATCCGCGCGTGCTGAAGATCGTCCAGGAACTGCAACTCATGTCTCGGATCTTTATCCGGCCCATTGAGCCGCCGGGATTGGAGACTCTGCGTTGCGCCCACGAAACCCACGATCGGATACTTGAGGCGCTAGAGCGCGGCGATGCGGGCCAAGCCCGTAACGCCATGGCCGAGCACATCCGCCGCCGCTTCCGCGCGATCTTGGAGATCCGCGACCGGACCTCCCCGAAGGAAGTCGTCGACCAGAACGCCGCGCCAAACCGGATCGATACCACGGTTTTGCAGCAGTCTCTTCGCGATGTGGAGCAGGATTTGTTTTTGGCTGCTAGGCGAGTTGCCGCGGGAGAGTGAATCACGGGTCGTTGTCACCATTGTGCTGCTGTTACTTCCATATGCAAAGGAGATTGATGATGAAATACCATATTCTGTTGATGGTTATGATTGTGTGTAGCGGACTGACCTCCGCGGCACGGGCCGACGTGATCGGCTATTGGAAATTCGACGAGAAGTCGGCTGGCGAAACGGCCACGGAAGGTGACACCGACGCGATCCAGGATTCCAGCGGGAACGCACACCACGGCACGGTCCGCGACGGAGACCTGGACTACGTCGCCGGCGCGCCGGCCTTCGGAAACGGCTCGGCGCTGAACTTCAATCAGGTCGTTTCTACCAACACGGAAATGGTGGAAGTGCCTCACCACGCCGACTTCGAGTTCGATGTCAGCGAGAGCTTCACCTTCGAGTCGCTGATCAACACCACCATGACCAGCCCGGGCTCGGGGGACCCGGACAAGTTTGCCGGGACGCTCTGGAGTTCCGGGACCAGCAAGTTCTGGATTGACGACGACAATCCGGGCACGTTGAGGATCGATCTGAGGGATGGCACGAACAGAGCGAGGGCTTGGAGCAGTGGTACGGTGAACGACGGCCAGTGGCACCACGTGGCGTTCGTCTACGACGCGGTCAACACCGAGGCGCGGATTTACATCGACCATGCTCTCGACGGCAGCGTGGACACCTCCGGTCTGAGCGGGGTCATCGCCGGCGGTGGCACGGCCACCACCACTTTCGGGAACATTGAGTCGGCCAACGATAGCTACCAGTACATCGGCGACATGGACTTCGCCCGCGTCAGCAGCGGTGCGTTGGAGCCGGGTGATTTCATCCAGAGTGTTCCCGAGCCCTCGTCCTTGATCTTGTTGTCGATGGGCCTGATCGGTCTGGTTGCCGTGGGGCGACGGGGCAGGAGAACTCGTTAGAAGGAGCGTCAAAACGCCCGGGGACTCAAGATGAAAGCGAGGGCTGTCGCTGCGTTCACGCTGGTCGAGCTTCTGGTGGTGATCAGCATCATCGGCATCCTGATCGCGCTGTTGCTTCCGGCGGTGCAGGCGGCGCGGGAGGCGGCGCGACGGATTCAGTGCGCCAATAACTTCAAGCAAGTCGGCGTGGCAATGCACAACTACCACACGGCCCTTGGGTCCTTTCCGCCGGGGTCCACCTGGTACAAAGGGAGCCAGCCGGCCAGTTGTGGGCCGATCCCGCTGGCCATCTCCTATCGCGGCTGGGGTTGGGGAACGTTTATCCTGCCGTTTGCCGAGCAGAAGCAGGTCTACGACATGATTGATTTCGAGGTAGGCGGGTATCGCTACTACGAGTGGCAGAACGGCTGCCTCAATCAGGCGGCTGCCTCTACGAGGATTCCCATGTTTGAATGCCCCAGCGATCCACAGGCCGGGGAACTAGTGGCCTGTAGCGGCAATTTCCAGACCGGCGCCGATCCCCAAGAAGACCTGCCGCTGTTGAACATGGCCGGAATCGCCGACAGCTATGAATACACCTGTGACGGCAACTTCGCCCTGCACTTGACCCTGGCCAACGGTGTGATGGCAAACCTCGGCGCGTGCAAGATCCGCGACGTCACGGACGGCACCAGCAATACGCTGATGATCGGCGAGGTTACCGGGGGCGGTCGCGGATCATTCAAAGGCCACTTTTGGGTTACCCATGCAATCATGGATACCGCTGACGGCATTAACGGGCCGTCGACGGTGGTCGGCGGGTTGTCCCCGGCAGACTACAGTCGGAGTAACGTGGGGCCCTCCAGCTATCACCCCGGTGGCTGCCACTTCCTGTTGGCCGACGGGAGCGTCCAGTTCATCTCGGAAAACATCGCCCATGAAACGCTGGCGGCACTGGCCACACGCAGCGGTGCCGAAGTGATCAACCAGGCCTTCTGAGGTGAGGATCAGCATGCGGAAGGAACTCGCCGACGGAGGTGTGGGCTGCCGAATGACGGACAACGACGGCTGGTCGGCGATGGCCTTCGGCGGGGTTCTTCTGGCGACACTGCTGCTGGGGTGTGGAGCGGAGAGCCCGCAACGCGTGGTCGTTTCCGGCAATATCACGTACCGGGGACAACCCGTTCGCAACGGCCAAATTCGCTTCCTGCCCACTCAAG
>CAZDHN010000254.1:0-8685 GCA_964505115.1 uncultured Planctomycetaceae bacterium | reverse complement strand
ATTTCGACCGCTAGTTCGGTCCGCGTATTGTACGGAGCCGGGATATACTGCTCGGTCTCCTCGATTTCCATCGGCTCGACGGCGCCGGGGCCGTCGGTAACGGTGACCTTCCGGCCGGTCTTGCGCCGGGCGGTGATTTGCACCTTGTAGGTTCCGTGTGCCGGTCCCGAGGCGGCGGGAATCCTGTAATGGCCGCCGGAGATCGTCGCCCCGGCCGCGGGGCCCTTGGTTCCTTCGGCGGGAATCATGGTCAGGTTGCCTCGTTCGATTGGCTGGCCGTCAAGGGTCACTTTGCCGGCGACCTCCGCCCGGCCTGCGTCTGTTCCCCCGCGGCCGCAGCCGACCAGCAGACAGCCGCCCAGCGTCGCAAGGACACACACATGGCGGGGAACTCGGCGGATTTGAGCGAGCACGATCAGAACGCTCCTATCGGCTCGCCGCCGGCGTGCGTAGCCAGATCCTGCCACAAGCCAAGATCGATGCTCTCGCTGACGAACCGCCCCGCCCCGTCGCCCAGCAGCACCTGCACGCCGCCGGGGTGAAAACTTCGGGCGGTAAGATTCAGATTCAGTGAAGCACTCGGCCAACTTCCCCAGTCGCCGTCCGCGCAGGGCGCCACCGGATTATCTTGGCAAGTACCCCCGCGTACGGTGTCGGCGGCGGAGCTGTTGGGCGTCAACAGGTGCGTGTACTGGCAGCCTTGTACGACGTTCAAACCCCGCCAGTCGGTCGGCGGTCCATTTTTGCCTCGGAGCAACTCCGACATCACGACGGTGTTGGACGTTCCGTCCCGGCAGTCGGCCACTCGGGTACCACTGTTCCAGTAGAACGGGCCGGGGCGTCGGTCAAACGCCCCGCAACTACCGACCGAGGGGACATCCGAGCAGCGTGGGTCGGAATGGTAACGGATATGGCCCACGCCAAAGTTCGGCACGTAGTTGAACCGCGAGTACAGGTATAGGTTTGTTTCGCTGGACAACCCGTAACCCGTCGGTCCGCTGTCTGAAGGGCAAAGCATCATGGTGAGCACCAGCCCTTTGAATAGGGCGTTGCTGGAATGTTCAACGGTGGCGTCGTAATTGATCCGCTCATTCAGCGAGGATTCCTCAAGGTAAGGCAGCATGAAAGCGTGTACCGGCATACAGTTGCCGCATGGGCCGCCATTGTTCCAGGAACTACAAAAGTTGAGGATACTGCCGGGTGGGAAGCAACCCATCGCACAATGATAATTATGCATCGCCAGCCCGAGTTGCTTGAGGTTGTTGGAGCACTGCATACGCCGGGCCGCCTCCCGGGCCGACTGCACCGCCGGCAACAACAGCGCGATCAAGATGCCGATGATGGTGATTACGACCAGCAGTTCGACGAGGGTAAAGGCGGATTTTGGATTGTGCATTTTGGATTTTGGATTTGATCCCGCTGAAGTTCGTGGATCGGTGGGCCGCCGTTTGCACATCAGAACGGACCTCCCCCGGCCGAATAGCCCCGCTGCCCGGAATCGCAAATCCAAAATCCAAAATCCAAAACCCCAAGTCACCGCTGGCACCATGGAGCCGGACTAGCCTCGCTGCTTGCGACCGGTCCTGAAAGCCACGACTACCAGCCCCGCCAGGCCGATCCCCAGCAGCACCAATGTCGACGGTTCCGGAATCGCGACTGTTCGGATATCATCAAAGATGGCCACGGCATTGCCGCCGGTGATCGATGAGATCAGGTAAACACCACCGTTGGAAAGTATGGAAGCAGGGTCTATAGCGTGGTGGAAAATCTGCGTCCCCAGGCTGGTTCGCGACCCGCCCCCGTCGACGTCGGTATAGAATGCCTCGAACTGCTGGGCGGTGAAGTCGAGCTCCATCTCAAGCAGGTACTCGTTGCCGCTTGTCACGCTGACACCCGTGTCGGTGGACGAAGCGTCCGGATTGAACGCCAGCCAGAAATTGCCCCCGGGGTACGCTAGGATACCTATGGGGGTCGCGCCCCCCGTGAAGTTATCACTGAGATACGCCATGCCCGCGCCCCCGGTGCCATCCACCAGGATCCGCCAACTAAACACCGAGCCGTCGGCCAACACCGTCCCCGCGTCGAATGCTCGGTTTGCGTAGACCGTTCCTTTGAAGGCCGCCGACTGGTCTCCCGATAGCACGCGAGTTTCCACACCCAATTTGGGCGTGATGACAGCCGTCCCGCTCCAACCGCCCCAACCATCCTGCCCACGGAGATTACTTCCGGCGGTGTACGTCGGGGCCTCGAACGTTACAAGAGACATCGGTCCCGCCAAAGCCGCGCCGGCGGCAAGCGGGAACAACAGGCAGGCTCCGAAACGCACAAGCTTTCCAATCGCGTCAATGTTCATGGCAGATTCTCCCGTGAAGAGTTTCAACTCGAGCCGACTAGACATGGATGGTTGGGCTGGCTCAAAACCCACTAACCCTGGCTAACCGTAACCGTTCACGGGGTGAAATACCCTGTTGAGCCGACGGACTTGCCCGCCGCGGGCTGAAACACGGCGGACAAGTCCGCCGGCTAAACGAAAATGGTCGCAAAACAGTGTGTTCCACCCCGTGAATGGTTACGGCTAACCTCAATAGGCAACCGACTGTTGGACTCTTGTTCATACTCACAACTCCTATTGTGATCCTTCCCGCGGCCGAATCAAGGACCTTTTTGTGCAATCACGGGCCATTTTGTGCACGGATCGACGGGCTTCGGGTCAGCTTGAGGGGATTACTCTTCACCGGGCGCATCTCCGTAGAAGATACGCTGGAATTCGCTCTTCTCCAGGTACTTGAAGGACTTGTTGTTGCTCTCTATCCGCCGCCGGTTCTCCTGGTCGAAGAAGCACCTGCCGACCGACGAATCGTAGAGCATGGGCACCTCCACGACGCGGCGGTACCACTGGCGAATCCCGGTATTGATCCTCTCGCAGAGGAAGGCGTAGTCCGCGCCGTCCGCCCCCTTGAAATTGGACACGTCCAGCCGGGTGTCGTTGGCAAGCGGCTTGATCTCGTACGGGTAGTCGCCCATCACGGCATAGGCGAACTCGACCATCGAAAGAGGCTTTCCCTGCCAGGTGAAGAAGCTGTTGTTGTCAATGTCATAGAGGACCCACTTGCCAATGTCCTTTCGATAGACCTCGATCATCGCGTGGCCGTTGTCGTAGGTGTTCCAGTGTCCCAGGGTGAGGCTGGTGGCCGAACGTGCCCGAATGTCCCGCTCTTTCAGGATGCCGCTCGCCAAGCTCGAGACGGAGCCGCAGGTCATGAACAGCTTCCTGGTCTTGGCCTGCTCGGCCAGTTCCTTGCGCGATTTCCCACTGTCGGACTTCCCGTGAGCGGCGATCCAGGCGATGCCCGACAGCAGCCCATCCAGGTCGTTGCGGTAGACGATTCTCTGTTGTTGCCCCTTGCAGACGTCCAAGAACCGGTACAGCCCCTCCTGTTTGAGCGTGAAAGCCCAGCCGCGGAACTGGTACGTCCCGGGCGGAATGATCAAAGTGTCGGGGAGCGGCGGGCAGTCTTTCGTGGCCTTGTCACTGGCGACGCGCCGGACGTCGCCCATGTAGGCGTGATACGCGAACACGTCTCCGTCGGGGTAAAAGGGCATCCGGTCCGGCGTCTTTTTCCAGCGCCCCCAGGCCTGGAAGACGTCCTTGCCGAAGAGACTGGTGTCCCCCTTGACTTGGCGCACGGCTTTCTCCGCCGCAAGGGCAGCGGGAGAAAGAGAACTCAACGCCAGCAGTGCAACGAGAAACCATACCCATCCGCACCGAAAGACTTCAGACACGCGAAAGTTCATTAGACGGTCCTTTCTTCGTGAGTAAACCAGGGTTGTTATTGATCTTTGCACGGTCAATGCGCGGATCAAGGGGGTTTCGCCAGGAAAGCGGGCTTCGCCCTCGGTCATTGGCCATGCAAGGGTCAATAGTCATACTTGACGGTCACCAGTAGTTCTTCTTTAGGCCTTACGTCGACCGTAAACATGGCCTGTTGTTTTCCGAGGAACCGGGTTTCAGTGTAATCCTTCGGCCGACCGCTGACGGAGATGCGGGCCTTCTTTCCATGGAACCTCAGTGGCGTAATGAGCGTGAGGCAGTCCAGCTTCACATCGCTTGAAACCCGGTATTGAACGGTCGAGGATTCGGGGTTCCACGTGATGTGTTTGAACAAGACCTTCTCCCGCGCCCTCCAGAAGTCATTCAGAGCGTTGGTGCCAGTCAACCCGACGCCTCGACTCTTGGCGTAGGTGACGCACTTTCGGAAGTGAGTATCCGTTCTGTAGTAGGGGGGCTTTTTCAGCTTGAGCTTCTTGGCGGCCAGGTAGCACGGATGCCAGCAGTAGCAGTAAGCCGTGGGATACTTCTCGATCGCCTGGTCAAAGAACGGTTTCCACAATTCGAAGGCCTCGTCCTCGGTAAGGCCAAGCCCACCCATAAACGTCTTGTGAGCGCCGGGCTTGTAACGCACGGTGTATTTGCGGGGCTTCCAGAAGGGGTTGTTATCGCCTTCGAATACCATGATCTCCAGGACGTCCATCGGTCTGTACCCGTCAGGATGTATGAAGCGGTACGGCAGCCCCGTTCCTACCCAGTAACCGTCTTTCGCGGGTTTGGACTCCCACCACTTGATCCCTAGAATCGAGTCGTATTGGACTCCGGCCCTCTCGCACCACACGGGCAACTCGCGAACCGAGTCCCAGCGACCGCTGTGCGGCCGCTCGCCGGTTAGCTTATGGCCGACGTCGGCCTCGGCCTTCTTAAGCTCCTCGTTAAACGTCTTCTCGCTGAACTTGATGCCATCGCGTTTGAAGAAGTTCGGGTGTAACGCAAATTCCATCCCACCCTCGGCCAGGATGTCAAACTGCTCCCTCGTAATCGGCGACCTGCCCTGCAAGATGTAGAGCGTGTAGGGCGCTTCAAGCTCCTTGATCAGGTCCAGGACCACTTCCATCATCTTGAAGGTGGCGCCGTCCTGGTCTCCCGTTATGACCAGCATGGCCTTGTACCGTGAAGGGAAGTACCACTTCCTCATCAGCGGGACGTCGATCGGCTCGAGAAAGAGGCCCACGATCAACCGACGCATCAGGTCCACTTGCGGGACATCGCCCAGATCGTACTCGACGTTCGAGGCGTCTATGAATTTGCCGCACTCAGCTTCGGGCTGCATGATCGTCAAGAGGGTTGTCGGCAGGTCGAATGCCACAACCAACGCAGCCGTCGAGCCTTGTTTCACTTTGATGATGCCCCCGAACCGCGTTTGGGGGTCCAGCCGCGCCAAGTTCTCTCCCCCCTCGTAGAGCTTTGATTGACCGAAAAGCTGAAGACGGCCTTCATACGAGACGAGCGATGCGCCCTTTCCCTCAACGGCCAGGTATCCGTCCTCCTGAACCCCGACCTCTTTCAGCCCCAATGCCTCGGCCAGGCGGCCGGCAGGTTTCAAGGACAAAAGGACTCCACCCTTTTCCGTAAACTTCTTGAGTTGGTCGACCGAAGAATCAAAGCCTTCGCCGAGTACCAACCCCTTCAAATTGAGCGTTTCCAATCGGTCGAGGTTACGAAGCCTGATGTATGGGACTCCTTCCGCCTTGAGAATTTCTTCAAGCACTACACTGCTGGATCCATCCCGGTAACACAAACCTATAAGCTGGCCCGCAACGTCGTCGTTGGCCGTACTCACGGCAGCGTACAGCAGCGAGCCGCCCAGCAGGCAGATTGCAATCAGTAGGCAGGTTGGCTTTATTGATCTTTGCATAGTCAATGCGCGGATCAAGGGGGTTTCACCGGGGAACCGGGCTTCGCCCTCGGTTATTGGCCATGCAAGGGTCAATAGCATTTGCTTATCTCCATTGTTGTTCAAAGATGTTTCAGATGGCTTCCTGAGTGAGCTTATAGTCAACTCGGAAGCACGGAAGCCGGACTGGGACGGTCCTTGCGCCAGTTGGGGTCTTTCCACTTTCCCCTGGTGAAATCGGGGATCTCGACCGGCGCGCCCTTGCGATCGATGGACAGCTGGGAGCAGTGATTCAGCACATTCCAGGCCGCGGCGTCGTAGCAATCGACCCAAGGCTCCTGGTCGTGGCGGATCATGGCGACGAAATCGCGGAGGCAGAAGTGGTCCATGCCGCCGTGCCCACCCGTTTTCAGAGCCGTCGTGCCGTCCTTGCGCCAGAAGGGATGGCGATACTTCTCGAGGAACTTGTCGGCCGGGTCCCACTGGTGTCGGTTGTACGGCCCGCTGACTCCCTTGATATAGAACCCCATGCGCGAATCGTAGCAGCCGTTCATTCCTTGCAGCAGATAGTACCGCGAGTAGGGTCGGGTATTGGAAATACTGTAATCCAGGCGGATCATCTTTCCTTTGACCGTCTTGATCATGGTGGTCAGAAAGTCACCCGTCTGGAATTCGATCTTCGCCGCCTTGCTGTCGGGACCGAACCGCTCGACCACCCGGGCGTGGATCTCTCGCGGTTCACTCATCATGGCCGAGCAGTACTCGAAGCGGTCGCCGTCGTTGATCCCCAGCCACTTGGCGGCGGACGCGATGCCGTGGGCCGGATAGGAACTGCCGTGCCCCTCGGCCATCAGGCGACCCCGCCAACTGAGCGTCTGGTCGGCAACCACGAATCGGCCCTTGATGTCGTGCACGTAGCTGCACTCGGCGTAATACGGCTCGCCGAAGAGGCCCTGCTTGATCATGTTGAGAATCATCAAATTGACGTCGCCGTAGCAGCACTGTTCCAGCAGCATGTAATGCTTGCCGGAACGTTCTTTCTCCTCGACGATCGCCCAGCAATCCTCCAGCGTATGCGGTCCGGTCACTTCGGTGCCCACGTGCTTGCCGGCCTTCATGGCGTCGACGGCGATCCGGCCGAACTTCTGCACGCCGGTGGCCACCAGAACGCCGTCCAGGTCGTCGCGCTGGAGCATCTTGCGATACTCGTATTCTCCCTTGCAGTATTCGGCGGGACTGACGCCTTTCGTTTCTTTGACCATGGCGGCCGACATCTTGAGTCGATCGGACTGCAAGTCGCACAATGCCGAAATGACAACGTCCGGGTGATTCGCGAGAAGACTTTTCAAAAGATACCTGCCTCGACCGCCCAGCCCGATCACGCCGATACGGACCGGCTTGACCGATTCTTCCTTGGCCGACACCTTGGAAACACCGGCACCGAGGGCCGCGCCCGCAAACACGACGCCCGCCCCTTTGCGAAGACACTCCCGCCGATCAAGTCGTTCCCCGGTTGTCTTGCTGGTTTGCATGATTTAGCTCCTTGTTGGCTGGCTCTCCGGATTCATGGTAGACGGCCGATTGACGCATCACCGCACTGATTCTGCCATGGGTAGCCATGCGTCGTCAAGAGCCGTTTTGTGCACACTGCGTCCTTTTTGTGCATTGCTTGCCCGCGGCCGTCATGCTATGATGGCTTTCCGACGGACCGGGGCGCGATACCGTACCACAAAGACGGGCTCGAAGTGGCAATGGCGAAGACCAAGACAAAGACCAGGAAAGTTGCCTTGATGTTCCCCATAGCGAGGATGCAGGAAGGGCAAATGCTGCGCGGGGTGACCGACTATGCCTCGCAGCGCGGCAACTGGACCTTCGACGCAAACCCCGAAACATTCACCGTGTCGATGCAAACCCTGGCCGGTTGGTCGGGCCATGGGGTCCTTGCACCATTGCGTACCGAGGCCCAACTGCTGGCGGCACGGGCTCTGGGGGTGCCGGTAGTGAACCTGGCGGGCACGCTGCGTCGCACCGGCCTGCCGCGCGTGATGGTCGACCAGGAAGCGGTGGGGCGGCTGGCCGCGGAGCATCTGCTGGAGCGAGGCTTTCGCAGGTTCGCCTACTACGGCCAGCAAGGCGCGTGGTACTCGCAGCAGCGACAGCACGGGTTTGTCCAGCGGATCACGCGAGCCCGCGGTCAGTGTTCCGTGCTCAAAGCGCCCCGCAGCTTCGGCACGCGCCAGCCATGGTATCGTTGGCTGAAACCGCTCCAGGAGTGGCTCGCGACGCTCAAACCTCCCGTGGGACTGATGGCCGTTCACGACTATCGGACTCGCATGGTGTTGGACGCCTGTCTTCGGCTGGGTCTGCGCGTGCCCAACGACGTGGCGCTGATCGGAGTGGATAACGACCAGATCGCCTGCGAGTTCTGTGATATCCCGCTCAGTAGCGTCGCTCGCAACAGCCGCCGGGAAGGCTACGAAGCGGCGGCACTGCTGGATCGATTGATGGCGGGCAAGCGACCGCCGAAGCACGACATTCTGATCCCGCCGGAGGGCGTGGTCGGTCGACTCTCCACCGACACCGAAGCCATTGAAAATCCGCATGTTGCCGCGGCGGTGCGATTCATCCGCGAGCACGTCGACCAGGATTTCGGCGTCGAAATGCTGGAGAAGCAGACCACCGTCTCGCGACGCTACCTCTACTATCACTTCAAGCGGTGTTTGGACTGTACGCCGCACCAGTACATCGATCGGACCCGCGTCGGGCGGGCCAAGCAGTTGCTCGCCGACCCTCGGAAGCTCCAGCTCCAGGATATCGCCCAGGCTTGCGGATTCAGCGAAACCAGACGCCTGCGACTAGTGTTTCAGCGTATCACGGGCATGACGCCGGCCGAGTATCGTCGCTCCCATCTGACCAGCCGAGGTTCAGCAATCTGATCGCATCATCCCCAGCCCGCGTG
>CAZDHN010000253.1:0-8718 GCA_964505115.1 uncultured Planctomycetaceae bacterium | reverse complement strand
GAACTGGGACACGAACCCGAACTCGACGGCCAGCATCCCGACCACGACGTCATACAAATCAAAATCCGCTCGAAGCAAGACCTGCGTCGCGGTGACCTGCCGCGGTTCCTCAAAGAACACCTGGCCACGCTCAAAGCGGAAAGCTGAAAGCGGAAAGCGGAAGACTATCAACTACGCACTATCAACTACCAACTATCCACTACCTACCCATGCCTGATCCGCTAATACCGGCCCGATTTCTGTTCCGTTTCTCGCTGGAGTGCCGCCCGTGCGATCCGCTCTGGAGCGACGAAGGGACCGGGCTGGGCGATGAACACCGGCTGGTCAATCTGGTCGAGTTGGAAGAGCGGCATCCGTTTGCCGAGCTGCGCGCCGCTTGGAGTAGCGAGGGCCTGGCCTTCACCGCCCGAGTTGAAGGGAAGAAGCAGGACGCCTGGTGTCGCGAGTCGCGCTTGACCGACAGTGACGGGCTGCAAATCTGGCTCGACACGCGCGACGTTCACAACATCCACCGGGCCGGCCGGTTCTGCCACCGCTTCATCTTCACGCCAAGCGGCGGCGGTAGCCGGTTGCTGGCGCCGCTGGCCCGCTGGTTGCCCATCAACCGTGCCCGCGAGCAACCGCGCGCCATCCCCGACGGTTCGCTCAAGGTCCACTGCCGGAAGCTGCCCGACGGCTACCTGCTCGACGCCTTCATTGCGGCCGCGGCCCTGACCGGCTTCGACCCGGCCGAGCATCCCCGCCTGGGGTTCAACTACGCCCTGCTCGACCGCGAGTTGGGCGAGCAGACCCTAACCGCCGGCAGCCCGATGCCTTATCGAGAAGACCCGAGTTTGTGGGCGACGCTGGAGTTGGTCGCTGGGTAATCGTCCGTGTTAGCCCCGTCGCCCGCGACGGGTTTGGGGACTGGTCCATTTTTCGGTCGATTGATTGTCCATCCAACTGGAATCGCAAGCCGAAAACATGGACCTGTCCCCTTTCGTGGCGCCATTGGCGCGGCTCGATGATTCCGCGAGGCGCATCGCAACAGCGAGGCCAACCAACTCCCGGCGAGGACGCCGGGGCTCGGAACCGATATCCGTGGCCCCAGTTCACTCTCGCGCCTCGATGATTCCCAGGCAGCGGCCCGGCTCGACGGGCTTGTCTTCGCCGACAAACTTTTCGGCTAGCACGCCATCGGCCGCCGCCGATAGATCGACAACCACCTCGCCGGCCAACAGTTCAACGACCGGCTCGCCGGCCACGACCGCCGCGCCCCGCTCGAGCAGCCAAAGCCCCAGCGAGATCGGCCGATCTGTTCCCAACTCCGGCACGATTATTTCGTAACGCCGCATGGCCGCTCATTCAACTCCCCGGCTCCCAACTCGGGTGCCACTGCTGGCTTGCCCAGCAGTGCTTATGTTGGGCTTGTGCTTCACACTGCTGGACAAGCCAGCAGTGCCACCCCGTTTCAACTCCCTAACTCGAAAACATCTCGCCCGCGTGGTAGCTGGAGCGGACTAGCGGTCCGGCGGCTACGCGTTTGAAGCCGATGAGCCGGGCGGCACGGCCTAGCTCGTCGAACTCTTCCGGCGGCAGGAACCGCGTGACGGGCAGTTGCCGGGGCGAGGGTTGCAAGTATTGACCCAGCGTGAGCATCTCGCAGCCGGCCTCCAGCAGGTCGGCCAGCGTATCCAGAAGTTCCTCGCGAGTTTCGCCCAGCCCAAGCATCAGCCCGGTCTTCGTTCGCATGGCCGGGTTGCGACGCTTGATGCGGCGGAACATATCGAGCGTTCGGCGGTAGTCGGTTTTAGGGTCGCGGACGGTCGGGAACAGCCGGGGAACCGTTTCAACGTTATGGTTGTAGACGTCCGGAGCCGCGTCCACCAGCCGATCGACCGCCGCACGGTTGCCGTCGAAATCGGAGGGCAGCACCTCGACCGTCACCCCCTCCAGCCGGCGAATTGCCTCGATAACTCGACAGAAATGCTCGGCACCGCCGTCGGGCAGATCGTCGCGGGTAACGCAAGTAACGACCACGTGCCGCAGCCCCAGCCGTTCGGTCGCCTCGGCCACGCGACGCGGTTCGTCCGGCTCGACCGGTCGCGGCACGCCTTTCGACACGCCGCAGAAGGCGCATCGCCGCGTACAAACGTCACCCAGTATCATGAACGTGGCCGTCTTTGCCGCATAACACTCCATCCGGTTAGGGCACCGCGCGTGAGTGCAGACCGTGGCCAGCCCCAGTTCGTTAAGCAGATTGTCGGTCGCCCGATTCGCGCCCCCCTTGGGCACGTTTCGTTTGAGCCATCGCGGCAGGCGTTGGGTTTGTGCTTGCGTCATAAGCTACTCAAAGGGCGGCAGGGCCGCCAACCAAACCGGTGCTACCGCACCCAGGCAAGAACCCACCGGCCACTAATCGCTAAACTTCGTTAAAAACTTAACGATGTTTGAGGTTAGTAGTGAAGTGTAAGGGCAAGTAACGTTTTGTACGCCTTACCCGTTTGTCACGGCAGAACATCGCATGATGAACAAATGTACCAAGGCGACGCCCCATTGTCAAGCCCCGGAATTAGCCACCCGCGTGAGGTGGGCTGATTAAGGGGTCGGGAGTCTTTGATTGGCACGGCAAGGCCGGTGGCGTCGTCGCGAAGTCGTCGCGGTGGCTTGGTCACATTAAGTATAACAAGGCTTCTCGCACTTGTTATGCTTGGATGCTAACGACCCGCGGCACGTTGCGAGCGTTCGTTGGCCAGGTTGGGTCGGTCGGTGGTGATGCTTTGGATGCCCCAACGCATCAGGGCATCCAGGATGATCGGGTCGTTGACGGTCCAGGTCCACACGATCAGGCCGCGTTTTTTCAGTTCCGCCAGCACCTCGGCCGACAGCATGTTGTAGTTCAAGTCGACCATGTTCGTGTTGCACTGCCTGGCCTTGGTGGCAATCCAGTCGGCCCTTTGCGCGGGCGAGCCCTTGAGTTTCTCGCCCGAGAGCCAGGCACACGGCAGGCGGGGTTCCAATGCACGGACCTCCTTTACCACGGTCGCGCTGAAGGCGATCACGGCGGCCTGGTCGAGCATTCCGGCCGCTCGCACGGTCTCGACGACGCGTTTGGAAATGCCCTCCATCTTGATCTCGATTACCGCCTGGCAGCCGGAACCCTTGAGCGCCGCGAGCGCCTCTTCGAGCGTCGGAACGGGCTCGCCCGCATAACGGCGGTCTTTCCAGGAGCCGGCGTCCAGCCGTCGAAGTTCGGCAAGCGTCAGTTCGGTCACCTTGCCCGTGCCGTCGGTCGTGCGGTCGACGGTGGCGTCGTGCATCAGCACAACCGGGCCGTCTTTGGCGGCGTAGACGTCGAACTCGCAGCCGCTGGCCCCCGCCTCGATCGCCTTGCGAATCGCCACCAAAGTGTTCTCCGGAGCAACGGCGGAAAAGCCTCGATGGGCAACCACCTCGCACGGCTTTCGGTCTTGCTTGAGGGCGCGCGGCGTGTCGGGCAGCCGGCGCACGCTGAAATCGTCGAAGCGGGCCTGGCAGCCGGAGGCGGCCAGACCGACGCAGCCCGTGTCGCGGTCCATACAGAAAGGACTCTCGATTAGCAGTTGGCCGTCGAGATACGCCTGCACGTTGCCGCCGCGCACGACCACGCGGAGCCGCCGCGGCCGGTCAATCTGCGAGTCTTCGGCGGCCCGGACCCGCTGGCGTACGTCCCAATGCTTGCTGTCTTTGCGAACGGCGAACTCCGAGCCGCTACGATCACTGGTTTTCAGCCGAATCGGAAACTGCGACCAGGGCGTGGAACCGTCCCGGGCGGCGCGAAACACGACCGCGAGCCAACGGGAATTGTCCCGCACCTTCAAGAACGTGGCGGTCACCTCGATCTCGTAGTTCTGCCAGGAGTCTTGCCCGAACGTCACGCGCGATTCGCCCCGCATGGCGTCGACCAGCAACGCGCCGTCGACAACGCGCCAGCTTCCACCCGCGCTTCGCCATCCGGCCGGCAACCCTTCAGCTTGCATGTCAAAGTCCTCCCGAATGAACTCCCCGGCATCCGTCGCCGACGCGACGATTGAAAGGGCCAGGGCCGTGCCAACAAGGGGCAAGCCAAACAGCTTAGCCGAGAACATGCGATAGATCCCTTCTTTGGTGCGTAATAATACGATGATGTCCTTCCAGGATGCCATGGATCGATTGGCTCCGCAAGTGTGCCGGCCGAATTGGGGGCTATTGCGAAAAGTCTCCCCTCTCCCTTTGGGAGAGGGGACCGACTGCCAGCCGCGGTTTGCATCCGCTTGGCTGTTGCGATACGCTGTAAGTTAACCGTCCAATCAACAACCCCCCCCTAGGCAAGTTGCCCGGATGATGACAATGAAAATCGGAAGAATTGCGGCGACCCTGGTTCTTGTTCTAGCCCTTTTCAGTCCGGCCCTTGCGGCCGAGCCAATTAGGATTGTCGAGCAGCGCAAGGCTCGGGCGGCCGTGGTGGTTCCGGCCAAGTGCGATGCGGGGATTCGTCAGGCGGCCGATCTGCTGGCGCGGTATGTCAAGGAGTCGTCGGGGGCCGAACTGCCGATCATCGAGGAGCCGGCCGCCGCGCCCGAGGGCATGTGCGTTACAATCCACGTTGGAGAGGACGCTTACGTCAAGGGGCTCAATTTGAAGATCGACGACTTGGACGACGACGGCTACGTGATCCGCGGCGTCGACGGCAAGCACGTTGTGATTGCCGGACCGACGGCCTGGGGCACCGAGTTCGGCGTCTACGAATTCCTGGAACGATACCTGGGCGTACGCTGGCTGATGCCGGGTCCCAACGGCGACGACGTGCCGCCGCACAAGACGATTGACGTGCCCGCCGACGAAGTCCGCCAGGAGCCGGCCTTCTTCTCGCGGCTGTTCAGCGGGCTGGTTGGTGAGCAGGTGACTTGGGCCCGACGCAACCGGATGCACGGCCGGGTAGGCTTCCATCACCACTTGCAGAAGCTGATCGCGCCGGAGAAGTACACCAAGACCCATCCGCATTTCTTCCCCATCCGCAAGGGCGAGCGCTACCTGCCGCCGGACAGCAACACG
Organism: uncultured Planctomycetaceae bacterium; assembly: GCA_964505115.1. Lineage (GTDB taxonomy): Bacteria > Planctomycetota > Planctomycetia > Pirellulales > Thermoguttaceae > CAZDHN01. Next base: position 3,666 of record CAZDHN010000253.1, on the reverse strand, counting down.
CACGGCTGGCAGCCTTGCTTCACGGCCGAGGGGCTGGTCGAGGAGGCCGTCAAGAACATCTGCCTCTACTTCGACAATAACCCACAGGCCACTTCCTACTCGCTGGGCGTGGTCGACAGCAGCGGACACTGCGAGTGCGAGAAGTGCCAGGCGCGCGACACGGGCGAGAAGAACTTCCTGGGCCGTCGCGACGTATCGGATCGCTACTACGAGTGGTGCAACAAGGTCGTCGAAGGCGTGCTCAAGAAGCATCCCGACAAGTACTTCGGCTGCCTGGCCTACAGCGAAGTGGCCCAAGCGCCCTCGCGAGTGAAGGTCCACCCGCGAATCATCCCCTACATGACTTACGACCGCATGAAATGGGCCGACCCGGAACTCGAGGCTGACGGCCACCGCATGACCGAGCGATGGCGGCAGATGAGCCCCGTGCTCGGCTGGTACGATTACATCTACGGCGCGGCATACTGCGTGCCCCGGGTTTGGTTCCACAAGATGGCCGACTACTACCGCTACGGTCATGCCCAGGGCGTCAGGGCCCTGTATGCCGAGGCCTACCCTGGCTTCGGCGAGGGGCCCAAGCTGTACGTCTCGTTGAAGCTGCAATGGGACCCCGAGCAGGATGTCGACCGGCTGCTTCGCGACTGGTACGTCCGCACCGTTGGCGCAAAGGCGGCCGACGACCTGGCCGCCTACTACGCCCATTGGGAGGACTTCTGGACCCGCCGCGTACTCGAGTCGAAGTGGTTCACGAAGCACGGGCAGTACCGTGCCTTCAACAGCCCGACTTATTTGGCCGACGTGACCGAGGAAGACGTGGCCAAGTGTCGCCGGTTGATGGACGCCGTCGTCCAGAAGGCCGAAACGCCCAAGCAGAAAGCCCGAGCCAAACTGCTGGCGTTGGCCTGGGACTACTACGAGGCCTCGGCCGTCGCCTACCGGAGCAATTCCAAGACAGATGTACAAGCAGTCGAAACGGAAGCCGATGCGTTGGCGATGCTCGATCGGGCCGCCCGGGCTCTGGAGATGGGTCGCAAGCGTCGCGCCCTGCTAATGGAGGAGTTCCCCAAACATCCGGCCTTGCGGCACGTGATCAACTTCGAGCGCTATCCGCGCTTACGGGGCGACGATTGGGGAGCCGCCCAGCTTTGGCCCACGTTCGATTGGGCCGGCTGCGGCAAGGCCGTCCGCGACCGCTTGGTCGAACTGGCCGCTTCGCCGGTTGAAGCGGTCAGCCTGCCCGCCAAGACCATGCTCCAGTTGCTCGACAAGACGGCCAAGCCCTGCTCGAAGAACCCGTCGTTTGAAGATCCCAAGGGTCGCTGGCCGGCCGACTGGTCGCCCTGGGTTAAGTGGAGTACCGGCCGCCTGACCGCCAGCCCCGCGGCCGCGCGGACCGGCAAGCAGGGCGTGCTATCCAAGGGGATGAAACGGGGCGGCCCAAATCAACTCGTCGCCATCACGCCCGGCCGTTACGCCGCGGTTGCCTTTGTGCGAGTGCCGCAAGCGCCCAAGGGCAGCGCCACGATCAGCCTGAACATCACCCTGCGCGACGAAAAGGGCACGAACCTCACCACTATCGGCACGACCACGGCCGCGTCGGCCTGCGATTGGACGCGAATGGCCGTGGCCGGCAGCGTGCCCAAGGAGGTAAGAGGCAAGGCCGTCAAGAACGCCATGCTGATAATCGTCGTCGACGGTTTCGGGGCGGACGAAGAAGTCCACATCGACGACGTCAGCATGTTCAGAATCGAGTGAGCGAACTCCTCATCTAGCGGGCGGGCTTGCCTATCCTACCAAAAGGGGTCCTGGACCCTTTTTGGTAGGATGGGGAACTTTCCGGTGTCCTACCGATTCACGGGTCGGCAGTAGGATAGGCTCAGCAGCGCGTAGGCGGTGACCAGGGCCGGCTGGCCTTCAAGCCAGCGCGAGTTCTCGTTGACCCAGGAGCCGTCGGGCTGCTGACGGCCGATGATTTCTTCGCGGAGGTCGCTTCGCCAGTCGTGCTTCTTGCCCTTGGCGTCGACGAGCTCGTCGATCCCGGCCGCGTCCAGCGCCTTGGCGAATGTATGGTAGTAGTAATAGAGCCCCGCGTCGCCCATGCCGGGATTGGATTTCAGGCCGTAGTTCTGCCGGATCCATGCCAGGGCGGCCTTGACTCGTGGATCGTCGGGTTTGAGGCCGGCGTGGATCATGCTCTTCAAGCCGGCGTAGGTCATCGAGCCGTAACTGCGCAGGCCTCCGCCTGCCGTCTCGCCCGCCTGGCTGGTGCCTCCGTCGGCCGGCGTGTAGTAGAACCCGCCATCGGGATTCTTGGCGCTGAACTTGGTGGTGTTGTGCTCGGTTTCCAGGTTTTGGCAACGGGAGACAAAGATTAGCGCCTTCTTGACGGCCTCGTCGTCCGGCCCGTTACCCGCCGCGCGGAGCGCCTCGACGAGGAAACTGGTGTTGGAAAGGTCCGGCCGCTTGTGCTTGCCGTATCCCGCGCCGCCGTAACCGGCGTTTGTCCGATCGTGTCCTTCCTTCTCGTCCCATTGAATGCCCTTGACGAAGCGGTCGGCGGCGGCGAGCAGTTTGTCGTAGCGGCCGTCCCGATTGGCCTCGGCGAACAGCAACATGCAGAGGCAGGTTTCGTAGTTGCGGTAGAAGCTCCCCGACCGGTAGATGCCGCCGTCTTCCTGGGCGAACCCTTCCAGGTACTTCAGACTTTTTGCGACCAGGGGATCGTCGGGCGTTCGGCCGGATTTGAGGATGGCGGTTGCCGCGATGGCCGTCACGCCCGGCCCGGCAAACTGGTCGTACGAACCGTCGGGCGCTTGCGCCTTGGTGCGGAGGAAGCCGACCGCCCGCTCCACCGCCTGCCGGTAGGTCTTGGCGTCGATCGGCTTCCGGCCGGTTGAAACATCGGCCGCCGGTGACCAGGCCGCGCGATTCAGCACCACGCCGGGCGCGATGACCGCCGTGCATGCAGATTTGAGAAAGCTGCGTCTAGACATCTGCCTGTTCCTTGATTCTGTTCCGGTGATTCTGTTCCGGTTGTAAGCGTTGTTTGCGGCCGTATCAATTCTATTCCAATCGACGGTGCCTGATTATTTCCCGCCGGGGCTTGGGCCGTGTTTCATCCGGTGATCGGGGCCGATCAGGCGACAACGGCCAGGATTTCGTCCTCGGCCATTATCAGGAGTTCTTCGCCGTCGACGACCACCTCGGAGCCGCTGTAGCTGGAGAACAGCACCCGATCGCCCTCGGCCACCTGATGTTCGGCCCGATTGCCGTCGGGCAGGAGTTGGCCGTCACCGACCGAGAGGACGCGGCCCTGTTGGGGTCTTTCTTGTGCCGAGTCGGGCAGGACAATACCGCCGACGGTCTTCTCTTCGGCTTCGAGCCGCTTGACAACCACTTTCTCGCCCAGGGGCACCAGTTTCATCTTCGCTTAGCTCCTCTTAATATGACAGCGCCACTTTTGGGCCTGGTTCAAATGCGGGTAACACCAACAGTTAGCCCGGTCGCCTGCGACCGGAAAGCGGGGCGGTTTCCGCTACTTTTCCCGTCGCAGGCGACGGGGCTAACACGGACTGTCACCTGCTACCCAAAAACGCGTCGATTTGAACCAGGCCCACTTTCGGGATGGCTACCATGCGTAAGTGCTTACCCCCACTGGGCTTGCCC
>CAZDHN010000252.1:0-8723 GCA_964505115.1 uncultured Planctomycetaceae bacterium | reverse complement strand
TTCTTGCCTGGGTGCGGTAGCACCGGTTTGGTTGGCGGCCCTGCCGCCCTATGCTATGAGGGGGCTATCGGTGGCAGGTATACAGCCTCTTCACGGTAAGTAGCATGGGTGAGAAGCCGGAGAAACTAGTTCAAGATGTAATCCTCGACTCTATCGTGGACGGTGTCTTTACCGTTGACGAGAACTGGCGGATTACGTCCTTCAATTCGGCCGCCACGCAAATTACCGGCGTGCCACGCGAAGAAGCTGTCGGCCAGCGTTGCTGTGACGTCTTCCACGCCAGCATTTGCGAGAACGAGTGCGCCCTCAGGCAGACGTTGGAGACTGGTCGCTCCATCACCTGCAAGCCGATCTATGTCGTCAAGGCAGACGGCGACCGCATTCCGGTCAGTATTTCCACGGCGATTCTGAAGAACCACGACGGCAAGGTGGTCGGCGGCGTGGAAACCTTTCGCGACTTGAGCGTGGTGGAGCAACTGCGCAAGGAACTGGAGGACAAATACACTTTTGCCGACATCATTTCCAGAAGTGCGGCAATGCGAAAGCTTCTCGACGTCCTACCCCAATTCGGCGAGAGCAACAGTACCGTCTTGATCGAAGGCGCCAGCGGCACGGGTAAGGAGTTGTTCGCACGCGCAATCCATGACCTTTCTCACCGACGGGATAGGCCACTTATTGCCGTCAACTGTGGTGCTCTGCCCGATACGTTGCTCGAGTCAGAACTGTTCGGTTATAAGGCGGGCGCGTTCACCGACGCCCGGCACGACAAGCCCGGCCGCTTCGCGCTCGCCGACAGTGGAACGATCTTTCTGGACGAGATCGGCGATGTCTCACCGGCCATGCAGTCCAAGTTACTCCGTGTTTTGCAGGAAGGCGTGTACGAACCTCTGGGCTCGATTGAGCCGGCCAACGTGGACGTACGCGTCATTGCGGCAACAAACAAGGACATCGGCCGCTTGGTTAGTGAAGGGACGTTCCGAGAAGATCTCTATTACCGCATCAATGTCGTTCGGCTCCAGCTACCCCCGCTTTGCGGACGCCGGGAAGATATTCCTCTTCTGCTTGAGCATTTCATCTCCAAGTTCAATCGCTTGCAGGAGAAGCGCATCCTCGGCGTCTCCCCCGAGGTGATGGCGACCTTACTGGGGCACGATTATCCGGGCAACGTCCGCGAACTGGAGAATATTGTCGAACATTGTTTCGTACTCTGCCCTGGTGGACTGATCGAACCGTATCACCTGCCGGCGGAACTGCGCAAAAGATCGGACTTGGCATCGACGGGTAGCGGAGGCGACCTCACACTGGAAGCCCTGGAAATCATGCATATCACGGAGACGATCCGACGGCACGACGGCAACCGTAAGGCAGCCGCCAAAGGACTGGGCATCCATCCCAGTACGCTGTTCCGTAAGATCAAGTCATTGGGCATCGAAATGCCCGAAACGGACGGCCGCCACGGAAAACGGTAGTGTCGCATTCTGCAATCTCTCCACGCATCGCTGTATTGCAAACTGCAAACCAATGAATGCGTTTCGTCTGGAATATGCGCGACGTAACGCATTGGTGTAACACAGGTTACGAGTTATATCTCCCGGCAGCTTCACTTCGGCACGGCTGTTGCTGCTCTCTGCTCTCGGATATGACGCCTCCGCCTTGGGGCTGAGTGTGGCGTTGGTTCCACCAAGTTCCTTTGACAGCGCGTCGGGGGCGGTGTGTTTCGCCTTCGCGAAGATAATTCCGCGTTGGTTCGTGGCGATACGGAGCCACTTCACAAACGCCTTGAAACCCTAACAGGACATTGATCGCAGGGCGGCAGGGCCGCCAACCAAACCGGTGCTACCGCACCCAGGCAAGAACCCGGTCGCCACTAATCGCTGAACTTTGTCAAAAACTTAACGATCTTTGAGGTTAGTAGTACAGTGAACAAGAATTGGTCGGGGAAAATCAATACGCTCACGATCGGGGCGACGGAAGCCGAGGGTGGAACGCGGGGCCGGACGGTTACGATCGGCGGGGCGTCGGGCGTTCCATTCTTGAGCTTCGATGGCGAAATTCCCAACCCGCCCGCCATCGCTATTGAAGTGTTTGACAAGGAACCCACCACTTGGCCCAAACCGCTGGAAGATGTCTACGGGGATGTCTGGTCCGATCCGGCCGCATGGGCGCGCCGAGCGAAGGAATTTGGGGCTGATCTGGTCAACCTTCGGCTTGTAAGCACGCACCCTGACGCGGGTGACCGCTCGCCGGAAGAGGCCGTGGAAACCGTTCAGGCGGTCCTGGATGCGGTTGATCTTCCCTTGATTGTTTGGGGTTGCCAGATACCGGAGAAAGACCAGAAGGTCATGCCCAAGGTAGCCGCGGCGACCCAGGGCGAGAACTGCCTCCTCGGGGCAGCCGTCGAAACGGATTATCGCACGCTGATCGCCGCGGCCCAGGCTTACGGCCACAAGCTGATTGCCCTGGGCCCGTGCGACGTCAACAAGACCAAACAAGTCAACATCCTCATTACCGACATGGATTATCCCTCCAGGGATATCGTCATCTACCCAACCGCGGCAGCGCTTGGGTACGGCATGGATTACATCTACTCCATACTGGAGCGCGTGAGGCTGGCGGCGTTATCGGGCGACAAGCTCCTCGCGCAGCCGGTACTCTTGGATGTTGGCTACGAGGCCTGGAGAGCGAAGGAGGCGAGGGCGGGCGACGAGTTCGCCGACAGATGGGGACCGGCCGCCCAGCGCGGTCCGGCCTGGGAGGCGGTCACCGCAACTACTCTCCTGCAGGGCGGCGTCGACCTTTTGGTGATGTGCCATCCCAAAGCGGTGGAAGCCGTCCGCAACGCGATCGGCCAACTGGTCGGTGAGAAACCCACGTTCCCGACTCAAGATAGCGAACTCCTTTTGGCGCAAACAACGCTTGCCCAAGGAGTCGTAAGATGAATACCACCATTGGCTATGCAAGGGCTAATAGGATCCATGGGCTTGGAGGGTTCCACTAACCATGAGAACTGCTATTCCAATTGCCGACGGCAGGATTTCCCCAGTCTTTGATGTCGCTAGGCGTTTGCTAGTGGTGGATATCGAGAACGAACGCGAAGTCCGTCGAGCCGAGGAGGTTTTGGAGGAACCGGAACTGGCTGCCCGAGCACGGCGCGTTGCCGAACTTGGTGTAGGCGTGCTGATCTGTGGAGCGATCTCCCGGCCACTTGAAGCCATGCTGCTTTCCACGGGAGTAGAAGTCATATCACAAACGTGTGGCCCAGTGGAAGACGTGCTCGGAGCGTTCGTGCTGGGGCAGTTATCGGAACAGGCTTTCGTGATCCCGGGTTGTGGCGGACATCGTCGGCGGTTTCGCGGCGGCCGTTCTCATGGCTGCCCCGAGGATTGAAATGCAAGGAGATCTACCGTGAAGGTGGCCGTGACGTCACAAGGTCCGGATTTGAATAGCCAGATGGCGCCACGCTTCGGACGCGCGCCGTGCTTTCTCATTGTGGACGCCGGATCTGGTGCATTCACCGTACTTGACAACTCCAAGAATTTGAGCACGCCTCACACTGCGGGGATGCAAGCCGCTGGAACCATTTGCAGTCTGGGTGTGGGCGCGGTGATTACCGGGAAAATGGGCCCCAAGGCGTTCGCTACGCTCGAAGCCGGCAATGTCGAGGTTTATACGGTAACCTCCGGAACCGTGGCGGACGCTTTTGAGAAGCTCAAGGCGGGGCGACTTCAACTCGCCCGAAAGGCCAACATGCAAGATCATTGGACACCAGAATCGAGATGAAACAATAAGGGAGTATTTGTCATGAAAATCGCTGTCACTACTACCGAACCCTCGCTGGATGGCGCCGTGGATCCGCGATTCGGCCGTTGTCCCTACTTGCTGATTGTGGAAACGGACGACTTGGCCTGCGAGGCCGTGGAGAACCCCAATGCCATGCTCGGTGGAGGCGCCGGCATTCAAACGGCGCAGTTCATGAATGAGAAAGGCGTGGGATTCGTGCTGACAGGCAACTGCGGTCCAAATGCCTATCGGACACTTTCGGCTGCCGGGGTTCAGGTAATCGTCGGCTGCTCTGGCGTGGCACGGGATGTGGTTGAGAAGTTCAAGGCTGGGCAACTCCATGCAACCAACGAACCCAATGTGGCAAGTCATTCTGGCACGGGTGGCCCTAGCCCGGATAGCCAGGCAGCGCCAGCGCAGCAGCTCCCGGCGACAGACACCGGCCAGCAACCTCCAATGACTGGCATGGGGATGGGCGGCGGTGGGCGTGGCGGCATGGGCGGGGGGAGAGGTCGCGGTGGCGGTGGCGGTGGCGGTGGCGGTGGCGGTGGCGGACGGGGACGTGGGATGGGACGTGGGATGGGAAGGGGGATGGGTGGTGGCGCTGTAGACGCCGAGACTTGGCCCCCAGCACCAATACCCAAGACGATTTCTCAGCCATCCCAGAGCACAAACAAGCAAGACAAGCTCCGGCTACTAACGCAGCAAGCAGAGGCCATGGCCGAGCAGATGCAGGAACTCGATAAGCAAATTCGTCAGTTGAAAGAGGAAGAAGGGACTTGAAGTAATGATTGCCGGTTGTCCCACCATCTCAACGTAAGCAACACCTGGCGTAACGGACCGGTGACGTGGAATCCATTGGCGTCCCCGGAAACAACGGAAGATCAGGCGATCCAACTTCAAGTTGTGCGGACTGCGAACAATATCGCATATTACAGGGCTTTGAATCGGCCCTTTCCCAACAGGAGGAGTATTGATGCCATCAACCAAAGAAGACCGAAAGCCCGTTGGGGAGACAAACACCTGATGCAGATTTCCATAGCCAGCGGCAAGGGCGGCACGGGCAAGACGACGGTCGCCACGAATCTCGCCTATGTGGCTTCCCGTAACGGGCACAATGTCGCTTATCTCGATTGCGACGTGGAAGAGCCCAACGGCCACATTTTCCTGAAGCCGGAGATCACGGATCGAACACCTGTCGGGAGCCTGATTCCTCGGGTTGATACCGAGAAGTGTACGCTCTGTGGCGAGTGCGGTGAAATCTGCCAGTTCAGCGCGATCGTCCATGTTGGAGAGAAGGTGCTTGTATATCCCGAGCTTTGCCATGGCTGCGGCGGTTGCTCGCTTGTTTGTCCCGCCGATGCGATTACCGAGGTATCTCGGGAGATCGGTGTATTGGAGACCGGACGAGCCGGAGCAATCAAGTTTGCACAGGGGGTCCTGAACGTTGGCGAGGCAATGAGTCCCCCGCTGATTAGGGCGGTCAAGTCGACTGCATCCCAGACCGATCTAACCGTTGTCGACGCCCCGCCAGGGACCTCCTGCCCGGTTATTGAAGCTGTTCGCGGAGCGGACTTCGTTATCCTCGTGACCGAACCGACGCCGTTTGGCTTCCACGATTTGAAACTCGCCGTGGAGATGGTTCGCATCCTGAAACTTCCACTGGGCGTGGTAATCAATCGGACGGGACTTGACGGAACGGACATCCGTTCGTACTGCACCGCCCGGCGGATCCCCATCCTCCAGGAGATCCCCGATGATCGAAAACTGGCCGAGGCGTATTCGCGAGGCGTGATGGCCTGCGAGGCATTGCCGGAATATCAGGTGATGTTTGTAGAGCTGTTAAAGACCGTCACGAAGGGATGAAATGCCAAGCGGCATGGAAACCGAGGTTAGAAACTGATTGCCGCCGGGTTGCCGGCATTTGTCTCTTCCGGTTTCAATGGCACGGGTAGAAAGGAACTACAATGAACACACTGATTATTCTCAATCGTCAACCCTACGATGGAACCGATGTCACCTGGAACGGCCTGCGGTTGGCCGAGCAACTCCTCGCACTTGACATAGAGGTTCGAGTGTTCCTCATGAATGACTCGGTCGACCTGGCCCGAGATGCAGCCAAACCGCCTGAAGACTATTTCGACTTGGGACAAATGCTGAAAGACCTGATTGCCAAAGGTGTGATTGTCAAGGTTTGCGGGACCTGCAAAGCACGATGTGGCATCCACAGGGGGGAGCCGTACTTTGAGGGCGCAGCCGAGGCGAAAATGACCGAGTTGGCCGAGTGGGTCAAGCAAGCCGACAAAATCATAACCCTTTGAATCAGCGTACAAAACGGGAGCCAAAACCAGATGAAAGAGCTTGTGGTTATCAGCGGCAAAGGCGGGACGGGAAAAACATCCATCGTTGCTTCCTTCGCCGTCTTGGCGAGGAAAGCCGTCCTGGCGGATTGCGACGTGGACGCCGCCGATTTGCACCTCGTGCTTGAGCCGAGGATCGTCCAGTGCAGTCAGTTTTCCGGCGGTTCCCGGGCAAGAATCATGCCGGGGCACTGCACCGCTTGCGGAAAGTGCGAGGAGGTCTGCCGCTTCGATGCCATCTTCCATGACGGGCCGGGTAACGGCCGGGTCGAGAAGACGTTTCGAGTGGATCCAATCGCCTGCGAGGGATGTGGGGTATGCAACTGGTTCTGCGCCGAGAGTGCCATCGAGTTTGCTCCCGCCAACAACGGCGAGTGGTATATCTCCGAGACGCGTCATGGACCGATGGTTCACGCCAAACTGGGGATTGCCGAGGAAAACTCCGGCAAACTCGTGAGCCTTGTCCGTGCCGAGGCCAAGAAGCTTGCCGCCAAGCGAAAGCTCGACCTGGCGATTATCGACGGGTCGCCCGGGATCGGATGCCCGGTCATCGCTTCGATTACCGGCGCGGATCTGGTCCTGGTAGTAACGGAACCGACACTCAGCGGCCTGCACGACCTGGGACGCGTGACGGAATTGACGAGGCATTTCAACATAAAGACGCTGGTATGCGTCAACAAATGGGACCTCAACGCCAAGTTGACTACCCAAATCGAAGCCGATGCTCGCCGGGTCGGCGTGGAAGCGGTTGGGAGAATTCGTTACGACCGGGCTGTTACGGAAGCTCAGATCAACAGACAAGCCCTGGTCGAATACACTGAGGTCGATGCGGCAGCGGACACCAAGGAGCTTTGGTCGCAAGTCTCCGCCAAGCTCGGTGAGCTAAGCCCGCTTACGATACCGTGACACCAACCAACAACGAAGGGCCAACAACGAAGGGCGCTGTCGCCCCTCTTGGAGTGAAGACATGGAAGACATCGGTTTGCCAATTCAGGGTCAGGTTTCCCCTCGGGCCTCGGAGCGCTTCGAGCAGCCGCGCAGCTACGGTCCTCATGAGTCGTTCGATGGTCACGCCCGAATTACCGGCCCCTGCGGCGACACGATGGAATTATGGCTCCAGGTGCGTGAGGGATGCATTGCGGAAGCGAGTTTCACGACCGATGGCCGTGGCCCGTCGCGGGCCGCGGGTAGCATGGCGACGGAACTTGCGATCGGCAAGCCGCTGACGGAAGCCGCACGGCTCGAGCAGGCCGATGTTCTCGCCGGTCTGGGCGGCTTGCCCAAAGAGTCGGAGCATTGCGCGTTGCTCGCGTCGAACACGCTCAAGGCCGCAATTCAGGATTTTGGCAGCCGAAAGGCCCACAAAACGCAGGATTGCGGCCACTGCGAGTCGGCCACTTGCCCCGCCAAGGCGTTTGCCGACGTGGTCGACTCGATTGTGGAAGGTTGCCCACATGACACCTGAAACCGCATTGAGTGCCCCCACCGACCTCCGCAAGGAGGCCCATCCGAATTGTGTTGTGTGTGACCCTGAGAATGAATCTGGCTTGCGTCTTGAGTTTGACACGTTGGAAGACGGCAGTGTGCAAACACATTTCAATTGCGACGCCATTTATGAAGGTTTTCCCGGCATGTTGCACGGAGGGGTGATCACTGCTCTACTGGACGGCGCCATGACCAACTGCCTGTTCGCGCATGGACGCACGGGAATCACCGGTGAATTGAAGGTGCGGTTTCGCCATCCGGTGGCTACCGGTCAAGGTTCGTTCGTGCGTGCGTGGCTTGAGGAATCCTCTTCCCTTTTCCACGTGCTGAAGGCAGAACTCATTCAGGATCAACAGGTCAAGGCAAGGGCCACGGGGAAGTTTGTGGAACAAGCCGATTTCCAGGCAGGATGCAAGCAGAGTGGATCAGTTCAGTAGTAACGGTTTCGATGACGCGGATACACCACTTCCTGTTGGCGGAGGGCAAAGCCATGAGACACCTTTGTAATGCCGCGCTGCTACTCTTCTTTTGCGGTATCTGTTCCGCCGAGACAGGGCGACCCGCGGATGACGAGGGAGAGAAAATGGTCAAAACGTACACGGTCGCCCCGATCGGTTGGATAAGGAAGGCCGATGATCAGACTACGATCGAACTGAAAAAGGAGTACCAGCCGGGGCTACTTGGGCTGGAGGGCTTTTCACACGTCTACGTATACTGGTGGTTTGACCGCAACAACACGCCCGAGAAGCGGGCAATTCTGCGGATCCATCCCAGCCCTCCCGGGAACATGAAGCATCCGCTAACCGGTGTATTCGCCACCCGGTCGCCATTTCGTCCCAACCTTATCGCCATGACCCTATGCGAAATCGTTTCCGTGAAGAATAATGTCGTCCAGATCAAGGGGATCGACGCTTTTGCGGACACGCCAGTGCTAGATATCAAGCCCCATGTGCCGAGATTCGACACTGCCCCCAACGCCACCATACCGTGGTGGCTGCAAAGGAAGTAGCCGACGTCGATTGTTGACATCAGGGTTCCCAAAAACAATGAAGATCGAGAGATGCCATGAGCAAGTACATCTTTGGCCCGGTACCTTCC
>CAZDHN010000251.1:0-8724 GCA_964505115.1 uncultured Planctomycetaceae bacterium | reverse complement strand
TGGACGTTGCCGGGCACGACGTCGTAGTGGCTGAACTCGATGGAGTAGCTGCCCTGACCGCCGGTAATGCTGGACAGGCTTCGGGCGTAGGTGGTCACCTCGGCTAGCGGCACCTCGACCGCCACGGTCTGCAATCCGCCGCCGGCGGACTCCATGCCCAGCACGCGGCCTCGGCGGCCCGACATATCGCTGCTGATATCGCCCACGTTGTCGGCCGGCACGGTCACTTCCATCTTGACGATCGGCTCCAGCAGGGCGGGTTTCGCCTGCTGGAAAACGTTGCGGAAGGCCATCGAGCCGGCCATCTTGAAGGCGGCTTCCGAGCTATCGACCGGGTGATGCTTGCCGAAGTGGACTTCGACGCAAACGTTCTGCACCAGATAGCCGGCGATGACGCCCCGTTGGATCCGGTCCTTGAAGCCTTTTTCGATGGCGGGCATGAAGTTGCTGGGGATCGTTCCGCCGACGACCGAGTCGACCCAAAGGAAGTTATTCTTGGGGTCGTAATGAGCCGTCTTCATCGAGGCGAATCGCGCCTTGGTGGCGTATTCGTCGACGTCGATGTCGTTCGGCAGCGGCCACATGCGGATATGGACCTCGCCGAACTGCCCCCGGCCGCCGGTTTGCTTCTTGTGCCGATAGCTGCCCTCGGCGTTGGCCTGGATCGTCTCGCGATAGGGGACCTTGGGCTCCTTGGTTACCAGTTCCACCTTATCGCGTCGCTTGAGTCGCTCCTGAACGATCTGCAAGTGCAACTCGCTCATGCCGGTCATCACCATCTCTTTTGTCTGCGCGTCGCGATCGATTCGGAAAGTGGCGTCCTCCTGGCAAACCTTGTGCAGCGAACCGGAGAGCTTGCCCTCGTCGCCGCGGCTCTTGGGGCTGACGGCCAGCCCGACCATCGGAGTCGGGAAGGGGATCGGCGGCATCGCCGTCTCGCCCAGCACGCTACCAGTCTCCAACTCCTCCATCTTGGCAATCGCCACAATCATGCCGGGCCCCGCCTCGTCGACCGGCTCCGTGTTGTCCGCTTGCATCTGGAGAAGTTGGCCGGTCTTCATCGGCTTTCTCGCGCCCACCACCGGTACGGCGGCATCCTTCTTCAGCGTGCCCGAGTAAACTCGGATGAAGCTCAGCTTCTGCACGAAGGGGTCGATTCGCGTCTTGAACACCTGTGCGACCAGCGAACCGGCCGGGTCGGACGTCAACTCGACCTCGTCATCCTCGCCGCTCTTCACGGTTCGCTTGCATTGGTCGGGTGGTAGCGTGCATAGTGCCAGGGCGTCGAGCAGCTCGGGCATGCCGCCGCCCGTCTTGCCCGATACGCAAATCACCGGAATCAGGCTCCCCTCGGCCACCGCCAGAACGATCAGCCTGGAAAGCTCTTCCTCGGTCGGCGCCTGGCCCTCGAAGTAGCGTTCCATAACTTCCTCGTCCACCTCGATGATCGATTCCATCAAGGGCTCGCTGATTTCGCTGGGGTCGATCAGCGCGCCGGCCGTATCGTCGGGAACCTTCAACGTGCCGAGGACTCCGCTGAAGTCGGCTCCCTGCCCAATCGGGACATTTAGCGGTACGCAAGCGTTGCCGAAGAGTTTCTTGATGTCTTCAAGAAGCGTGGGGAAATCGACGTTGTCGGAGTCCATCTTGTTAACGATGATTACCCGACCCAGGCCGGCCTTCTTCGCCTCGGCGAAGACGCGGCGAGTGTTGACCTCAATGCCCGACTGGGCGTTGATCACGATGGCGGCCGTGTCCACCCCACGCATGGCGCCGATTGTCTGACCGATGAAATCCGGATAGCCGGGCGTGTCGATCACGTTGAAGCGTTTTCCGGCATGATCGAAATGGACCAGCGTGGCTTCGATCGAGTACTTGTGCTGCTTCTCTTCCTCGTCGAAATCACAGATGCTCATGCCGTCGTCGACACTCGCCTGACGCTTCAGCGTGCCGGTGTCGGTCAGCATCCTGTCGACTAGCGTGGTCTTGCCGGCCGAACCGTGCCCGCAAAGTGCTATATTGCGAATTATTTCAACCTTTTGCGTCGCCATGGGCTTTTCCTTCGAGATCAAGCCTGCTGTCCGGCCGCTTCGAGAGCGCCGGGCAACGTCAGAGTTCTTTCGTAAAGCGCGCGGCCGATAATACAACCGGCCATGGGCACTGCCGCCAATTTTCGAATATCTTCCACCGTAGTTACGCCGCCGGAAGCAACCACCGGCAGATCGACTGCCGCCCGCATCTCGGCCATCGCCGCCACGTTCGGCCCGACCAGCATCCCGTCGGTTGCTATGTCGGTGTACACAATGGCACGAATCGGCAACTCGGCGTATTGTTTCGCCAAATCGGTCGCCGCCACGTCGCTGGTTTGCAGCCAGCCATCGGTAGCCACGCGGCCCTCGCGGGCGTCGATCCCCAGCACCAACTTGCCGGGGAACTCGTTGCACATCTGGCGGAACCAGTCGGGCTGACTGATGGCCAGCGTGCCGATTACCAGCCGGGAAAGCCCCAGTTCCAACAACCGACTAATCGTCTCCCGGTCGCGGATGCCGCCGCCAAGCTCGCACGGAACGTTTACCGACCGGACTATCGCCTCGACACTGGCCAGATTAACCGGCCGACCGTCTCGGGCACCGTCCAAATCCACCAGATGGATATGCCGCGCGCCCAATTCAGCCCAAGTGAGGGCCATATCGACCGGATCCTCGGCGAAAACGGTCTCGCGATCGTAGTCTCCCTGCCGCAGGCGGACGCACTTACCCCCCCGCAAGTCGATTGCCGGCCAAATTTCCACCCGTTCGCCACTCCCGCCCGTCACCGAGCCCAATGACAAAACCTGTAATATCGCATACAATCCGCCGGTCTGCAAGCGGCGTGCCGCCGGTTGGATTCCCGAGAATTCGGAATGTAGCTGAATTCGCAAGAATTCAGACCTGTAGTGAAGTTCATCTGAATTCTTGCGAATTCAGCTACAAAACCGCGACCGCTGGTCGCGCCCTTATTAGCATCCGCATGAAATCAGCAACCTCCGTCGACGATCGCTTCAAGGGGAACCTGGCAAGGTACGGGTACGAGCTTTGCGAGGTCGATGTGGGCGATATCACCTTCCAGGCGGGTCAGGCCGAGAGCGTGCATCGCTGGTATCGGTTGACGCCCGCGAGTGCTACCTATAGACTACATGCAACGCGTGCCAAACAGGCAAGGACGACCGCCGCATACTCCTAAAGGATAAGTTTCGCATGACGCAACAATTGCAGTTGTTCCCCAATACGACCGTAGACAGGCACTTTGAAAAGAACATTCGGCAAAACGGCTATGACTTGCGCGAGGTCGACGCAGGAGACATTACCTTTCAGTCCGGGCAGTCTGAAAGCGTGCATCGCTGGTATCGGTTGACTCCAAGTTTCGCGCCGGCCGTGGTACGGCATTTTCTTGCCGAATTTGCCGTCACCGCTTCGTGTCTTGTGCTCGATCCGTTTTCAGGACGCGGGACAACAGCCATCGAATGCCAGAAACATGGTGTTCCGGCCGTGGGCTTCGAAATCAACCCTCTGTTACACGAAGTGGGACGATGCTCGGTCATCTGGAGGCCTCAAAGATCGACGCTGTTTGCCCGCTATGTTGAGGACATCTCCCGAAACGTACGCGACGCTCGGCAAATGGACGTCCATGAATTACTGGAGGAGACTGGCGTTTCTCTACCCGATATTCATCACGTCTTTCGCTGGTGGCAACCAGATGTATTAAAGGATCTCCTGGTCGCTCGTGAGACAATGCGTCGTGCTGAATTTTGTAAGATACGGCACTACCTTTGGCTGGCTGTCAACACTGCAGCATTGGATTGCGCGAATATCCATCGTAATCATCCGACCATTACGTTCGACGATGATCACGACCGAAAGATCGACGCCGCGGCTACTATTGCCGGCGAGGTTTTCAAGATTCAGGAAGACTTAGAGAGTCTGACTCAAGAGGAAATACAGCACAGCAGACTAGCGAGCATGGAACTCCGCAACTCTTGTCGACAGATCAGCGTCAACGGTGCATGTAAACCAAAGATCACGCACGTTATTACCTCCCCGCCCTACCCAAACCGATTCAGTTACGTGCATCAGACGCGACCCCAACTGCACTTCATGGAGTTGATTCAGGGCCGGTCCGCAGCAACCGATATTGACCTAGAGACGATAGGAGGAACATGGGGCCGTGCAACATCCAACCTAATGAAGGGCGAAGTAGAAGTCCCTCCGGAAATCGCCCAGGTACTCGATTACAGTAATGAGTTGCGTGGCAAAAGTAGGCTGATGTGCAACTACGCCACCAAATACTTCCTTGATCTCAATACGCACCTTCAAGAGCTAAGAAAGGTCGTCGATAAAGGATTTCGTGGTGCCTATGTGGTAGGGAACTCTCGCCTTTCGGGTGTGGAAATATACACGGAGGGTATTCTCGCCAAGCTATTCGAGTCAAACGGATTTGTAGTGGATGAGATCGTTGTATTCAGGCGAAGAGGTGGCCGGCAGCGCCTGTACGAGTGCGCAGTTTGCGTCAGAATTTAGCCAAGACTTTGTGAATCTCGGATTTGAACGCGTCAGAATGCTTGGCGAGAAACTGCTGAAGGTCAAAACCGACAAATCGCCGCACGAAATCGAAAGCAGCATCTCCTTCGAGGAGGTTCCAACTTTTGCGAAGTCTCGTGACGGGACTTCGCAACGAGGTGGCACAGAACACTAGCATTACCGGCACGAACCCTTCGGCTTCGAGAGCAAGTGCCATGTCGTAATCGGCTTGAATTCTCTTCGAGTCTCCGATCTGATAACATGATCGCACTTCAAAGCCGAGTCCCTTCGATAGTCCCCAATCGGCCGATAGATCTGACAGCAAAGCACCGATATCAACACGCTTCTGCTTCAGGTGCTGGATTCTTACGACGCCGTCCGTAGATCGGCGCTGCCTGCGATCACCGATTTGCACATCTACGCCGAAATTTAGGTCGTCCTCGCTCAATCCGAACTGCGCTTGGAGTAGATACTGAAATAAGCCCTCGTACATGTCCCCGATTTTCCTGTGCAACGACGTAACCCAGTTTCCTCCTAATCTGGCTATAACGTAACGCTCGTCAGCTAATCCAAGATGCTTGAACGCGGGGTCCCGGGCAAGCAAGTTCCGAAATCCTTCACGATCTTCCACGCCGGGGAAGTTCCGGTAGGGGTCATATTTAGTAATCAACTGAAGATGTTTCTTTGCGATGCTCAGCAAAACGGTTTCGTTCATCGATCACTCCAGAAAAGAGGGTAACGATGCTTCCAGTGCATGTGCTATCTTGGCAAGAGTGATGACCGTAACCCTTTTCTCGCCGCGCTCAAGCGCACCGATATAAGTGCGATGAAGCCCACAAATCGCACCGAGTTCTTCCTGAGAAAGGCCAATATCTGCCCTCTTGCTGCGAATTCGTTCAGCAATCAAGGCTGTTAGTTCAGATTCCCGCATTCCAGAGCCTGCTTTCGGGCCAGAGGAAAGAACGGAGGGATTCTACTCGCAACGCGAACATGCCTCGACAGTCTAAAGGTAGCACTAGGCGTTTCTGCGGCGCGGAGCGATGCCATCAAGAGAAGTGACGCTCTGGGGACTGGTCCACTTCCGGCCAACTGGTTTATCATTCCAATGAAATCGCTAGCCGGGGGGTGGCGCGAAGGGGACAGGTCCATGTTTTCGGCCATCGTCTATCCGCAAGAGACGTTTCTCGGCCGAAAAATGGACCAGTCCCCGACCGCCCACGACGCTCACTACGCCAGCGCGCCGAAGTTTTTCAGCAGGCGGAGGCCATCGGCCTGGCTCTTTTCGGGGTGGAACTGCGTGGCGTAGAGGTTGTCGCGCCAGATCATCGAACAGAACGGGGCGGGGTAGTCGGTCTCGGTGGCGGTTACTTGCGGATCGCTCGGCACCACGTAGAACGAGTGGACGAAGTAGAAATACGACCCCTCCTCGATCCCTTGGAGGATGGGCGGTCGGCCGCGAATCGACAGTTGGTTCCAGCCCATGTGTGGAACAGAATACTCCGGCGGCAGGTCGAATTGGACCACTTCTCCTCTCAGCACGCCCAGCCCCTTTTGCCTGCCGTGCTCGTGGCTGGTCTCGAAAAGCAGTTGCAGCCCCAGGCAGATGCCCAGGAATGGCCGCCCCGAATCGATCGCCCCGAGAACGGGCTCGATCATCCCTCGCCGGCCCAACTCGGCCATGGCGTCTTCGAACGCGCCGACGCCCGGCAGCACCACCTTTTGGGCCCGATCCACTTCCGCCGGATCGTCGGTCACAATCGCCTCGTGACCTACCCGCTCAAACCCCTTCTGCACACTGCGAAGGTTACCCATTCCGTAGTCGATGATGGCGATCATGAGAGTTGGGAGTTGGAGGTTGAGCACTTTGTAAAGGGTTATGCAATCCCCTGGTAGTCTGTCACGGCCAAAGTGATGGGTGCCACTGCCGGCTTGTCCAGCAGTGCGAAGTACAATCGCCGCCAAGACACTGCTGGGCAAGCCAGCAGTGGCACCCTGTAACTACCTATCAACCAGGATGTGACAATCCCCCAGTATCGCTCGACGGGGCGACCGACACAAGAGCTACCGGCCGCTCGTCTCGGGATAGACGACCAGTTCCACCCGGCGGTTGCGCTGCTTGCCGGCCATCGTGGCGTTGGAGACGACCGGATGGTTCGGCCCATGACCGGCCAGGAATAACTGGTTGGGGGGGATTCGGGCCTGGCTGACCAGAACGTTGTAGACAGCCATCGCGCGGCCGACCGAGAGCTGGTGGTTGCTCTGCCATTGACGGCTGTTGAGCGGGTCGGTGTCGGTGTGGCCTTCCACGCCGATAATCTGCCGCGGATACGTGCGAATTACCTGGCTGGCCGCGTCGGCAATCAGCCGATCGGCGCCCGGTTTGAGTTGGGCATTGCCCGACTGGAACAGTTGGGAACCCGGCAACTCAATGCGGATCACGTCGCCGTCGCGACGCACTTGAACGTTCGGATTGCTGATCGAGGGCACGGTTTGCAGCAGGCTGCTGTTTGGGCTGATCGAGACGCCGTCGCGGCGTTGCATCGAGGCGGTCATCGCTTTGATTTTGCTCTCGCTGGCCGTTTTCTCCTCGCGGATTTGAGCCAACTGCGAGCTTGCGCTGGAAAGCTGGTCGCGGACGGCCGATAGCTGGTCTTCCAGCACCTTGGTCCGCTGCCGCGATTGAGCCAGCAGCGTACCCAACTCCTGGTTATCGCGATCCAGCGAACTGGCTCGGCTCTGAAGCTGTTCGGTCTGCCGCGTCACGGCCAATTGCTGTTGCTGGAGCTTCTCCATCTGCCCCTGCATTACCAGTGAGTTCTTAGCGCAGCCGGCCAAGCCGACCAAGGCAATGGCAAACAGCCATCCGGCTGTCGCAAGACGTCGCATGGCAACGTTCTCCCCGGGCAATTGAAAGTCAAGACGAGACGGCCGCGCGCGATCCTGCTATCGCCCGCGCAGGACCGACCACGAGAAGCGGCGGGGATGGTAGCAGGACACCCGGGGGGTCGCAAGGTCAGTTCAGAACGAAGCGGCCGTGCTCAGGGCGGCAGGGCCGCCAACCAAACCGGTGCTACCGCACCCGGGCAAGAACCCGCTCCCGTCGGTCGCTAAACTTTGTCAAGAACTTAACGATCTTTGAGGTTCGTAGTTCAGCGACCGTAGCCACCCCGCCGGAGTGGGGTAATCGCCGTAGAATCGCTTGATGTAATGCCGGCGCCGGCCCGGCCGGCAGTGCGGCTGCCAGCCCCAGCGAGTCATCGTCCGTTCGGTGATCCGCGAGTTCGACAACTCGCAGAGCAACGCATCGGTCCGCTTCAGTCGGGCGATCTCGTCCAGCGCGTCCGCAACCCGGCGGACGGTAACGTAGGCCGTGTCGCGGGAAGAGACGATATAGGTGACGGCCAGGAAGTTGGGGAATCGCCAGGGCTGATTGTAGTACAGCAGGCAACGGTCGCCCGGCTTGTGTCGATGGTGCCGGCGTCCCAGCAGAACCACGTCGGGCAGGGAGACGATCTTCGGAAACGGCCGCAATCTTACCCGGCGAAACCGCCCGTTGACCGCCTCGATCACCCCATGCGCCCGCCGCCCGAGCACCTCGGCCCCGTCGTTCAGATCGGTTACCGTTTCAAACAGTGGATGCATTGCCCGATTCCCCGATGCCGCCAATACCACGCACGGCCATGAACTGCGCTTTTGACGTCATTACGTAATAAAGCGGAACCTCAGTTTGTGACCGCGTTGAGTATACCTCAAATAGAAGTCTAGCTTGCGGATCGGTGGCCGGGCGGCTCAATACGGCCTGAGGCCCTTGAGCTTGGCGGCCTCGGCCGCTTTGGGGAGTTTGTAGTTGACGGTCAGCGGCGAGTCCTTCACTTCGATGCCACCCAGCCTGGGCTCCCAAAGCCACGTCCACTGGCGTAGCTCGCTCACTTGGAGCAGCACGCGATGAAGCACCCGGGTGCGCCGCTCCTTGACCCAGCCGCCATAGTTCCAGGTGTATTGCCAGACCTCAAAACGCATCGTGCCGGCGCCCTTGATGTAGCTGGTCGCCTTGTCGCGAATGAGCATTACCAGCACGCGGACCATCTTCTTGTCGCCGCCCATGTTAAGTGGTATCACCTTGTTTTCGTAGTGCCGCGACTTGCGAATGTGTTCGTCGATGAACTCG
>CAZDHN010000250.1:0-8724 GCA_964505115.1 uncultured Planctomycetaceae bacterium | reverse complement strand
GGTATTCAAGTCGGCCGAGGAACCGCTGGATAAACCGAAGTTCGAGGACAAGGGGCAGGTTCGCTACGCCGCGCCTGAGAAAGGCCGCTTCCAGGTTGTGGGTCCGAGGGCCGAGTGCTGGGTCTCCAACGGCCGGTCGATTTTCGCGTTCGACTACGATCAGAAGAAGCTCACCGAACACCTGCTTCCGCCCGAACTGCAGGGCAAGGCCATCGCCGATGGGCCCTTGCCGTTCCTCTTCGGCGCCAAGGCCGACACGCTGAAGCGGCGATACTTGGTTCGGATAATCACGCCGCCAAACCGGCCGGGCGAGGTCTGGCTGGAAGCCTATCCGCGTTTCCAGGCCGACGCCGCCAATTACGAGCGGGTCGAGTTGATCCTCACCAGCCGGGACATGCTGCCGGCCGGCATGCAAATCCACCTACCCAACGGAAAAACGCGAACCTCCTACCAGTTCCATAATATCGCCGTCAATAGCAAGAGTTGGCTCCGCGTGCTCCAGGGCGACCCTTTCAATCCCCGCACGCCGAGCGGCTGGACCAAAGTGATCGAGCAGCCTCCCACCTCCCAGACCGCCCGGCGGAAGCCGACCCCCGGCAGACGATAGCAGCCCGGTGAAAAAGGGTGTATAATTCGGGGTAACCGCAACGGCGTGAAATGCCGGGGTTAGCCGCCAGCGGAAGCTGGCGGTTGGCCGGCCAAATAGTTTTCGTTGGATGGTGCGGGCGAGCCGCAAGGCAACCGCCAGCTTCCGCTGGCGGCTAATATCACCAAGGTGGCAGGTTGTGTTCCCAATGAAGCCCTGGTCGCTCCACGACGGCACATCTCTCCAGCGACGCCGGCTCGTTCGGGTGTTGGCGGTCGCGTGGCTGATTTTGGTTGGCCTATCGCTCCAGCCGGGCCGGGCCGCGGAAGACGCCAAGAAAGAGGCGGATGAAGCGCCGGCCAAGCGGATCGGCCGGACGATCAAGCTCAACTTGCCGATCACCGGTCAGACGTTTATTAGGGTAAGGCGATACGTCCGCCGCGCGATGGAGAACGCCCGGCAGGAAAACCAGCGGCCGGTCTTCATCTTCGAGTTCGCGATTCTCTCCGGCCAGGACGAATTCGGTCGCGGCAGCCAGTTTGGCGGCGCGTACGATCTGGCCGATTTTCTCTCCGGCGAGGAACTCAACGCGGCCTCGACCGCCGCTTATTTGCCCGACTCGATCCAGGGTCATGCCGTGCTGGTAGCGCTTGCCTGCGACGAAATCATCATGGCCCCCCAGGCCACGATCGGCTCGGCCGGCATCGACTCGAAAGTCATCAACGAGACGATGCTGCGTGCTTACCGCGAGATAGCCGGCCGTCGTAAGACCTTTCCCGCCGCCGTGGCCCTGGCCCTTCTGGACCCGGACCGTGAAGTACTCGAAGTGAAAACCGAGGTCAGCACCGAGTACATCACGCCGGCCGAATTGGAGGAACTCAAGAAGCGTCGGACCATCGAAGCCACAAGCGTGCTGATCCCCGTCGGCCAGTCCGAACTGACCGGCAGCGAAGCCCGGCAACGGGGATTCGTCAGCTACCTGGCCTCCAGCCGGCAGGATGTGGCCAAGGCCCTGGAGTTACCGCCGGAAGACATCGAGGTGGACGCCTCGTTGGGCGACGAGTGGCGGGCGGTGCGTATCGACCTGAAGGGACCGATAACCGCCGACAAGGCCAGCCAAGTGCAACGGCTCATCGAAGACGCCGTCCAGAAGCGCGACATCAACTTCGTCTGCCTTTGGATCGAGAGTCCCGGCGGTTCGCCGAGCGACAGCCTCCGACTGGCCAATTTCCTGGCCTTCGACCTCGACCCGGGCGAGGTCCGCACGGTGGCCTACATCGCCAGCGAAGCCCGTGCCGACGCTTCGATCGTGGCCTTGGCTTGCGATCAGGTGGTAATGCATCCGTCGGCCATTATGGGCGGGTCGGGGGCGTACGAATTGTCGAAGGACGAGATCGAAGAGGTCCGAATCCGAATACAAGAGGTGCTCGCTCCGCGCAAGTCGCGAAGCTGGTCGCTGCCGGCCGCCATGCTCGATCCCGATCTGGAAGTCTACCGCGCGACGCATGTCACCCGAGTCGGCGACGTCGAATACTTCTCCGACGACGAATTAAGCGAGCAGCCCAAGCCCGACGAGTGGCGCAAGGGCAAGCCGGTAACCAAGCCGGGCCTGCCGTTTCGAGTTCAGGGCGAGAAAGCCCGCGAGTATCGGCTGGCCTACGACACGGCCGAGGGCTTCGAGCAGTTCAAGGAGTTGTACGGACTTCAAGACGACCCGGCATTGGTGGAGCCGGGTTGGGCCGATTTCCTCATCGAGGCGCTCGGCTCGCCCGGCGTGGCCGGTCTGCTGCTGCTGATCGGGTTCGCGGCCCTGTATGCCGAACTCCAAGCGCCCGGCATGGGCATCGGCGGGTTTACGGCGGCCGTCTGTTTCCTCCTCTTCTTCTGGAGCCGCTACCTGGGTGGAACGGCCGGTTGGCTCGAAGCCACCTTGTTCCTGGCCGGTATTAGTTGCCTGTTGTTGGAGGTGTTCGTGCTGCCGGGCTTCGGCGTGTTTGGGCTCGGTGGCGGGATGCTGGTGTTGGCCTCGCTGATATTGGCCAGCCAAACCTTCATCATACCGCAGAATGCCTACCAGTTTGCCCAACTCCGCCGCTCGTTGCTGATTATCACCGGAGCGGGGGTCGGGCTATTCGCGGCCGTCGCCATGATGCGCCGTTGGCTACCCAGCACGCCAATCCTCAGCCAGATGATGCTCCAGCCGCCGTCGGGTGAAGAGGCCGAAGCGATCAGGCACCATGAAACGCTGGGCGACTTCGGCGATCTGGTCGGGTGCCGGGGCGTTACCACCACGCAATTGACCCCCGGCGGAAAAGCTCGCTTCGATGACAGGCTGGTCAACGTTATCGCCGACGGCGAAGTCATACCAAGCGGAACCGAAATCCAAGTGGTCGCGGTCCACGGCAACCGCGTCCTCGTCCAGCAAGTATAAGAGTTGTCAGTTATTAGTTGTCAGTCTTCAGTAACGGAGGCCCGGTTAAGTTAGCCCCGTCGCCCGCGACGGGAAAAGTAACGCGAACCGCCCCGCCAGCCGGTCGCGGGCGACCGGGCTAACCCGCGTTTGTACCAAGCCACAACTGACTACTGACCACTACGTCATAAAGCCGCGACCGTTGGTCGCGCACGGTATATATCAAAGGTGTTATATGGACTACTGGGCCTGGGCAATTCTCTTGTTGGTTATGGGGATCGGGCTGGCCGTGCTGGAGGTCTTCTTTCCTACCGGCGGAATACTCGGATTCCTTACCGTCTGCGCGGTAATAGCCTCCATCGTGGTCGCCTTCAAGAGCGGGCCGCTTTTTGGAATGGCCATCTTGATTACCTCCGTCATCGGGCTGCCCGTGGCCATCGTGGCGGCCCTGCGCTATTGGCCCAAAACGGCCATGGGCCGACGCATCCTGCTGATGACCCCCTCGGGTGATGACGCTCTGCCCGACAACCCCAGGCGGCGACTGCTCAAAGGCCTGGTTGGCAAGACCGGTCAGGCCAAGAGCAAGATGCTCCCCAGCGGGGCGATTTTCATCGAAGGTCGCACCATCGACGCCGTCAGCGAGGGCATGTTCATCGAGCCCGGCCAGCCGGTCCGCGTGACCGAGGTGCGGGGCAACCGCGTGGTGGTTCGACCGGTCGACGAGGAGCAGCCGCCAACTCCGGATGACGATAATCCGCTCAATCGACCGATCGATTCTCTCGGCCTCGACCCGTTCGACGAGGAAGAATGACGGGGCACTCGGGGACTGGTCCACGCACGGGAGAACTGCGAAGTCGGGCTTTTCGGGAGGGCGAGGCTCCTGCCGAGCCGAATTCGCCAAGACACCCATACCCACTTCCCGGCTCGGCGGACGGCGTGGTCATTCCTCATGGCGTCTACGATCCGGTTCGCAACCGTGGGCATATCAACATCGGTTTGTCTCACGGCACCAGCCAGTTTGCTTGCGACAGTTTGCTTTGGCATTGGAACCGCATCGGTAAGCAGCGCTACCCCAACTATTGTTCGAAATACAACCCGATCGAGCGACGTTTGTTTCCACGCGTGGGTCGCGCTTGCGCGAGCATGTTGTTTGACACGGTAGACACGGTCGTCGACCTGATGCGAAAAGCGACAACGAGTACTGGATTGAAAACGACTGTCAACGTGATTCGGCGACTCTACGAAACCGGCCCCTCTCCGGGCACCGACCGAAGGTTGGTCGGGAGAGGGGGAGACTCTTCGAGACCCGGACTGTAATTGGACAGTGTGGTGGCGTACAATGGATGGTGGATATCCTGGTGGCATGGGTGAACGAGAGATGCTGATGAACCGATTCAGACGATCCGTACTGGTTGTTGGTGTGCTTCAGTCGCTGCTTATGGTTGCGTTTGCCCCGGCGGGCGAGGAGCCGATTACGGTCAGCCCGGCGGCCTCGCACTGCCACGCGAGGGATTCGCTCGAGGCGCTGGCCGACGGCAAGGAGCCGAAGAACTCGGACGACCACTCCATCCCGCGGTTCACTTTCTGGAGCCATCGCGGTACGACCGAATGGGTGCAGTACGATTTCGACCGGCCGGCGGACGTCTCCAGCGTCGAGGTCTATTGGTTCGATGACGGGCCGCGTCGTGGCGGGTGCCGGGTGCCGGCCGGCTGGAAGCTCTTCTACCAAAACGGCTACGATTGGGAACCGGTCGAAGCCAACGGCCCATACGGCGTCAAGGCCGACTGTTTCAATAAGCTGAGTTTCCAGTCCGTGTGTGCGACCGGGTTGCGGATCGAGGTCCGGCAGCAGCCGGGCCGTTCCAGCGGCGTGCTGGAGTGGAAGGTCAACGGCCGCACGGCCACGTTGGGCAAGCTGGGGCGAATTGGTCCGGATGTCGACGCGCTGGCCGGCGTCGAACTACCCAGGGTCCGTCTGGCGCTATCGGCATTGGTCGAGTGGCAAGCGGACGGCGCGCCCGCGGCCAAACAGACGCTTACCGAACTCGACAAACTGACCGCCAGCGAGCAGGCCGACCGGCTTGGGGCGCGGAAGGGCGATGTCGAGGCAATCGGCCGGCTTCGCCAACTGGGTGTCCGCATGGCCGCATTGCTGGAGAAGAACAGCGTCAAGGCGATTCTCACCCGGCTCGACAAGACCGACCCCAACCATTGCATGGAACTGGCCGCGCGGCTCGATTGGTTGGACCAGGACCTCGCCAAAACGTCCGCCAAGGACCTCCGCGCGCTGGCCCGCGCGGTAATCGACGAGTTGGGCAGCGACTTGAACGGCGGCGGCGAGAGACTTCGCGCCCGGGCCGCGAAGCTGTCCGAGGCAAAGGTGTCTTCGGCCGATTCCCGCTGGCTCGGCCTGTATATCGACGCCTGCCTCCAGCGACGCGCCGCTCGCCTTAACCCGCATATGGAAAAACTTCGCCGGGTGGTTTTCACCAAGCATCATGATTTGGGTGGTCAGCACTACGCTTACACGGAAGACGTTTCCGACTCGCCCTACAACGATAACGACCCCTTCCCGCCGACCGGCAAGCTTTGCCTGCTGGAGATGGACGGCCTGTTCGGCACGGTTCGCACGCTGATCGACGAGCCTAACGGGATCATCCGCGACCCGGACGTTTCCCACGACGGCCGGCGGATACTGTTCGCCTGGCGCAAATCGATGACCGAGGACGATTATCATCTTTACGAGATGACGGCCACCGACGGCAAGATTAGGCAGTTGACCTCCGGGTCGGGCGTTGCCGACTTCGAGCCGGCCTACATGCCGGACGGCCAGATCGTCTTCAATTCGAGCCGCTGCCAGCAGATTGTCGACTGCTGGTGGGCCGACGTCAGCAACCTCTTCACCTGCGACGGCGACGGCCGCTACCTGCGCCGGCTCGGTTACGATCAGGTGCATACGAACTATCCGCAAGTGTTGCCCGACGGCCGCGTCGTCTACACCCGCTGGGATTACAACGACCGGGGCCAACTCTTCCCGCAACCGCTGTTCGTGATGAACCCCGACGGCACCGCTCAAACGGAGTTCTACGGCAACAACTCCTGGTTCCCCACGACCATTCTGCACGCCCGCGGCATCCCCGGCACGCAGAAGATAGTGTGCGTGCTCTCGGGTCATCATACTTACCAGAAGGGCAAGCTGGCGATTATCGACCCTAACCGCGGTCGGCAGGAGAACGCGGGCGTGCAGCTTATCGCGCCGGTCCGCAAGACGGATGCGGTCAAGGTCGACATGTACGGTTATCAGGGCCACCAGTTCCAGTATCCGTTCGCATTGAGCCAGACCGAGTTCCTTGTAACGTTCAACACGGTCGGCAGTATCAAGGCGCGCGAGGGTGCCACGAAACCGTTCGGCGTGTTTTATGTCGACATCGACGGCAACCGCGAACTGCTGGCGGCCGACCCGAAGATATCGTGCAGCCAGGCCGTTCCGCTTGCCGCCCGACCGAAGCCGCCCATGCGTCCCAGCCGGGTCGACTACGCCAAGACGACCGGCACGTATTTCCTGCAAGATATTTACCACGGCCCGGGTTTGGCGGGCGTGCCGCGCGGCACGATCAAGCGGATCCGCGTGGTGGCGCTGGAGTTTCGGGCGGCCGGCGTGGGCAGCAACAGCAATCGGGGGCCTGCCGGCGGCGCGCTGGTCAGCACGCCCATCTCGATCAACGGCGCCTGGGACGTGAAACGCGTGTTGGGCACCGCCCAGGTACACGAGGACGGCTCGGCCGCCTTCATCGTGCCGGCGCGAACGCCCGTCTACTTCCAGGCGTTGGACGGGAAGAACCACGTCGTGCAGACGATGCGTAGCTGGTCGACGTTGCAGCCGGGCGAGACGTTCTCCTGCGTGGGCTGTCACGAGGACAAAAACTCGACGCCGCCCGCCCAACTGCCGACAACCCTGGCCATGCGGGTCGGGCCGCGGCCGCTGGAGTCGTATATCGACGGGCCGGCCGGGTTCAGCTTCATCCGCGGCGTGCAGCCGATCCTCGACAAGCACTGCACCAATTGCCACAACCGCAAGGAGGTGGCGGCCAAGAAGACCAAGATCAGCCTGGAGGCCACGGGCGAAATGGACAAGCGGTCGCTCAAACGCTGGAGCGACGCCTATCGGGCGCTGGCCGACGAGAAGTACACAAGTTGGGTCAGCCCGCAGTCGGTTCCCAACATGCTACCGCCCTACTCGGCCGGCGCGGCCAAGAGCCGGCTGATCGAGCTTCTGGAGGCGGGGCACGAGGACGTTAAGCTCTCGGCCCAGGAGATGGACCGAATCGCCTGCTGGATCGACCTGGCCGTCCCCTTCTGCGGCGAGTACACCGAGACGATGGACCCCCAGCACGTCGCCACATACCAAAAATACCTCGACAAGCGCCGCCGCTGGGAAGCCGAAGAGGCGAAGAACATCGAGGCGTTGATGAAGGCCGTCCAAGCCGAAAAGCCGTAGAACCGTAGGTCGCCGAGCTTTGTCAAAGACTCAACGATCTTTGAGGTTGGTAGTGCAGTGTGCCACTGGCTCCGCCAGTGCTTCCGTCGAAACGTCAAGAACGCCCAAAAGCACTGGCGGAGCCAGTGGCACCCAATCTCGCCCCATCCTACACTTGCCAGCGGACGGCGACGCCGCAGGGTAGCCGGCGTCCGGTGGCTGATTCGATCTTCATCTGCTCGGCGGTGGTGCGTCCGCCCGGTAGCAACTCGGCGACCATGTTGCCGAGTTTTTCCTGATCGAAACCGGGCGTGTGGCAGGTTAGCAGGAGGAAGCGGCAACGGCCGGCGGTGAGTTGCTGGCAGAGTTGCAGCAACCGATCCATGTGATTTGACAATCGCCAGACTTCGCCACGCGGCCCGTGGCCGTAGCTGGGCGGATCGAGGATCACCGCGTCGTACAGGTTGCCGCGTTTTAGCTCGCGCTTGGCGAATTTCGTGGCGTCCTCGGCGATCCAGCGGATGGGCAGGTCGGCCATGGACGACAGCTCGGCGTTGCGTCGAGCCCAGGCGACCGTGTTTCGGGCCGAATCGACGTGAACTACCTCCGCGCCGGCCGCTGCCGCCGCCAGCGTGCTCCCGCCAGTGTATGCGAACAGGTTCAGAACGTTCGGCCGCTGGCCCGTCTCTCGCACCCGTTGGACGATCCAATCCCAGTTGGCGGCCTGCTCGGCGAACAGTCCCAGGTGGCCGAACTCGGTCCGCTTCAACTCGAAGCTGATTGGGCCGTGCGCGATGTTCCAGCGGTCGGACAGTTCGCGTCGGCAGATCCACTGGCCCAACTTATCGTCGGTGCGTTCGAACCGCGCGTCGGCTTCGCGCCAGGCCGTGGCGTCCGACTTGGCAAGTCCCTCGGCCACCGGGCAGGGTCGATCCAGAAGCAGCGGCCCAAAGCGTTCCAGCCGCCGCCCTTCGCCAAAGTCGATGAGTTGATATTGGTCGGGAGAGAACATTCTTGCTTCCAAAATCTCCGGCGATCAATTCACAATTTAGCGGCCGGGCTTGCCCGGCGCGTTGGGAATATCACCACACGGAAACGCCGGGCAAGCCCGTGAACGGTTACGTCGGGTGATTGTGTTTCTTTTGGTTCATCCGGCTGAAGCGTAGTTTTCCGTAAGTTGTTGCTAGCAGCAAGTTTCCTGGCGCTGCCGGTAACGCCAGTGCGTTTGGCTATGGCACATATGCGTTTTCA
>CAZDHN010000249.1:0-8744 GCA_964505115.1 uncultured Planctomycetaceae bacterium | reverse complement strand
CCGTGTGCAATGCAGTTACGGCTAATTCAACGGTATTGGGGCAAGCCCGGCCGCTAAATGGGAGTTGGAGCCCTCGGTCTATTTCAGCGGCGGCCCCCAGCGCTTCATCTGGATCGTGTCGAAACGAACGGCCGTGTCGTTGGAGGCCTTTTCTTGGTCGGCACGACTGCTGCCGTTTTCGATCAGCGTTCTTAGCCCCTCGGTCATCCGCTTGACGATCTCCGGATGTTTCTTGGATAGATCGTTCTCTTCCGCGATGTCGGTATCCAGGTTGTAAAGCTCCGCGATTGTCGGTTTGCCGCGCGACTGGTTGCGATTCTTCCCGCTCTTCTTGAAGACCAGTTTCCAGGGACCGTCGCGATAGGCGAACTCGCCGAAATTGGAATGGTTGACGACGGTCTTGCGCACGTCGAGTTGCGGTTTCCCCAGAGCGGAGAGCAGGAAACTGAAGCTATCCTCCGCGCCATCCTTGGGCAGGTCCGCTTTGACCACATCGGCACAGGTGGCGAATACGTCGGTAAGGCAGACCATTTGATCGTGACTCTTACCGGCGGCGATGTGATTCGGCCAACGAATCACCAACGGGACGCGGTGGCCGCCTTCCCAAACGTCGCCTTTGTGTCCTCGATAGGGACCGCTTGGCATGTGGCCCGCGTCCACGAGTTCCTTCCATCCGGTGTAATGCGAGTGGCCGTTGTCGGCGGTGAAGATCACGATCGTGTTGTCGGCAATGCCGGCGTCGTCGACCGCTTTGATCACCTGCCCGGCCGACCAGTCGGTTTCCATCACGAAGTCGGCAATCGGTGCAATGCCGCTTTTGCCCTGAAAATTCTTCGAGGGCACGATCGGCTCGTGGGGCGAGGTCATCGAGAAGTAGAGGAAGAACGGCGTGTCGCCTTTCGCCCGATCGTGAATCTGCCGGACCGCCCGCCGGGTGATCTCCGGCAGGATATCCTGAAAACGCCAACCCGGCGCCATGGGCAGGCCGACGGAATGCTTCGGCAGGACGACGCCTTCACTGGGGTCGAACTCGTAGCGTTCGGTCGGCTGCTTCACCACGCGATCGTTCTCGATGAACGTAAAGGGCGGCAGGTTGGGTAGGTCGACGCCGAAGAAGTAATCGAAGCCTCGCGCCGTCG
Source organism: uncultured Planctomycetaceae bacterium (assembly GCA_964505115.1). Taxonomy (GTDB): domain Bacteria; phylum Planctomycetota; class Planctomycetia; order Pirellulales; family Thermoguttaceae; genus CAZDHN01. Next base: position 7,605 of record CAZDHN010000249.1, on the reverse strand, counting down.
GCCCACCGCGTATCGGCTTGCTGAAATCCCACTGGAACGCTTTCTGCCCGTTCGACGCCTCCGTCATCCGGCTCGGCTGCGGTCCCGGCCATTCCCAACCCAAGTGCCACTTGCCGATGCAAGCGGTGTAATAGCCTTGTTGTTTGAGGAAGCTCGGCAGGGTCGGGCGGTCCGCGCTAATCAGCGGAGGTTCGTAGGCGGCAATTACCCACTCCTGAAGTCGCGTTCGCCAGGCATAGCGTCCGGTGAGCAGGCCGTAGCGAGTTGGCGAACAGACCGCCGAGGGGCTGTGCGCGTCGGTGAAGCTCATCCCCTGACGAACGAGACGATCGAGGTGTGGCGTGGCGATCTTGTTGTCGGGATAATGAGCCTGAATGTCGCCCACGCCGAAATCATCCGCCAGAATGATCACGATATTGGGGCGTTCCTCCGCCGCCGACGTGATGCTGCCGGCCAAAGCCACAATCATACTCAACAGTAGAAGTCGCGGGTGAAACATGATACGGGCCTCATTCCGGGTTGTCGCTGTTTGTTGAACCGATATGCCCATTTCGGACCAGCCCGAAACCGAGCCGGGCTCGCAGTCCGGCGATTATAACACGCCACGCCTGGTCCCTACCAGTAATTCCGGCCTGTACGTGAATAATCGCTCGGTCGCGGGCCAATTTGACGCCTACCCGGTCGGCTGATACAATTCGCGGATGGAGTTTCCGGCAAGGAGACGCGAGGTTATACCCACCTCCAGGGCAGGATTCCGAAGGATCGTGCAAACGGCCGTCGACATCAACCTGCTGACCGCCATGGCAACAATAGCCAACGGCGAGGCGGCGAGCGTACTTCCCTGACAACTTGGGACGACTACGACCGACACAGAAGAACCAAGCCACGGATGAAACACGGATGAAACACGGATACAGACAGGATTGACAAGATTCGCAGGATGAAAAGAATGCAGCACTCCATCAATCTGAAGCGGAGTTTGCGTCATTTCGCAACAAGGATACCGTGATGATCGGGAGGATTGTGAACGAAAGAAACATTTGAACAGAACCAAAAGAATGAATCTTGGTAACACTTCAGCCGTCTGAAGCAATTGACCACGGATTACACGGATTACACGGAGGAGACGACGCTAGCGTCATTATTGCGCGCTTATCAACATATCCGTGTTATCCGTGAAATCCGTGGTTTGCTTCATTCGACTGAATAGACACGAATCTTGTTAATCCAGTAACTCCGGTCCAAATAGTAGCGTTCTTTCGTCCGTCTTTGCTTTGTCTATCCGTGTTTGATCCGTGGCTCGGTTCTGTCGCATCAAAAGACCGCGCACGGTTGCCCCCGACCCACCTGACCAACATTCCACACTCCATCCATCAAAATCAATGAGGAGACACATCATGTCGGAGATTACGCGCAGACATTTCGTCGGCCGAACCGTGCAAGGCGCCGCTGCCCTGGCGGCGACGGCCGCGGTGCCTAGGCCGGCCCGGGCGCGGTCGGCCGCCGACAAGGTCGTGCTGGCGCTGATCGGCGCCGGAGGCCGGGGGCGTGGCGTAATGCGGCTGATGGCCGCCCGGGGCGATGTCGACTGCAAGTACATTTGCGACATCGAGGACGCTCGCGGCAACGCCTTCGCCCAGGAAGTGGAAAGAATCCAGGGCTTCGCCCCCAAGGTCGTCAGGGAGATGCGCGAGGTCTTCGACGACAAGGACGTGCACGGCGTCATGATCGGCACGCCCGAGCAATGGCACGGCCTGGGTACGGTTCTGGCCTGTCAGGCGGGCAAGGATGTGTACGTGGAGAAGTGCATCTGCCGCAAGGTCGAGGAAGGCCGCAAGATGATCGAGGCGGCCGAGAAGTACAAGCGGGTCATCCAAGCCGGTACGCAATCCCGCGCGACACCCTACGCCGAAGCCGCGCGGAAGTACATCAAGGACGGGAACCTGGGCGAGGTCTATCTGGTGAAGGTCTACTTCATGATCGGCAGCGTCTACGGCGGCTATCCGATGAAGAAGGTGCCCGATAGCGACCCGCCGAAAGGTTTCGACTGGGACGCCTGGCTCGGCCCGGCGCCCGAGCGGCCCTACAACGCGCGGGTGCATCGCGGTTGGCACGGCTACTTTGATTTTTCGGGCGGCAACAATTCCGACGCCATCCACTCGCTCGACCTGGCCCGCATGGCGATTGGCGACCCGCCGCATCCAAAGGCGGTCAACTCGTCCGGCGGTCGCTGGCAGTACGACGACGGCGGCGAGATGCCCGACAACCTGGCGACCACCTTTGAATTCGACAAGCTGACGATGACTCTGGATCTGACCGGCTACACCAAAGGCTACATGAAGAAGACGCCCGGCACGATCCGCAACGCCGACGAGTTCCCCTACTGGCCGCAGAACTCAACGCGGATTGAAATCTACGGCTCGAAACAAATGATGTGTCTTGGCCGGCACGGCGGCGGCTGGCAGGCGCTCTTGGCCGACGGCAAGCCGGTGGCCGAGCAGTTTGGCCGGCCGGGCGACGAACCGGCCATCGAGGACTTCGTCAATTGCATCCGCACGCGGAAACAGTCCAAGGTGAATATCCAGCAGGGCCACCTGAGCGCCACGCTGGAACATCTCTCCAACATCGCCTACCGAAGCGGCAACCAGAAGCTGGTCTTCGACGGCAAGACCGAGAAATTCACCAACAACGAGGCGGCCAACAAGTACCTCAAGGCCGCCGGCCGCGGCAAGTATCGGATGCCAGATCCGGTCTGAGCCGCAACCCGCTGGAGGTGATTTTTCCGTAGCTGGATTCGCAAGAATTCAGCCATGACGCGAAAAGCCGAATTCTTGCGAATCCGGCTACACGGTGTTCTTGTAGCGGGGCACCTGCCCGCATGGTAAGATAATTGACGGTCGCCTTGTCGAACCGCAGGGTGCCACTGCTGGCTTGCCCAGCAGTGTCTTGGCGGCGATTGTACCTCGCACTGCTGGACAAGCCAGCAGTGGCACCCATCATCGTAGCTGTTGCTGAGTGCTGAAGATCATCGTTAAACAATCCAGCAGACACATTTCACCATGGGAGAATAGATCATGTCACGAATTACACGACGTAGTTTTCTTGCCAAGAGCGCGGCCGTTGGCGCCGTTGCCGGCATTTCGGGTTTCGGCGGATATCACGTCCAGGCCGCCGAACCGCTGGTCAAGGGCACGCCCAACGCGGATAAGCTCGGCTGGCGGGTTGGGTTCTCGGCCTATTCGTTTCGCAACGTGACGGCGTTCGAGGCGCTCGACAAGATGGCGGCCACCGGCCTGCACTACACCGAGATGTTCTCCTGGCAGAAGCTCAGCCCCGAGCACGCCGATGCCAAGGTCGACCCCGCCTTGTCGAAGTCGCTGCGAAAGGATCTCAAGAATAAGGCATCCGACCGTGGCGTAAACATGATCGGTTGCTACACGAGCCTGAAAAACCCGGACGGGGCAAAGGCGTTCTTCGATTTCGCCGCCGACATGGGCTTCGAGTTCATCGTAAGCGAGCCGTCCGGGGACGCCTTGTTGGATGCGATTGAGAAACTGACCAAAGAATACGAGATCGATCTGGCCTTGCACAATCACCCCAAGCCGTCGCACTACTGGAACCCCGACACCGGGATGGCCGCGCTGAAAGGTCGTTCGGCGGGGATGGGTTTCTGTTGCGACACGGGCCACTGGTGCCGTTGCGGCTTGTGCCCGGTGGAAACGCTCAAGAAGGTCGGCTCGCGGCTGAAGACGTTCCACATGAAGGACCTCGACCAGTTCGGCGTTCCCAAGGCGAAGGACGTGATTTGGGGCCAGGGCAAGGGAAGCATCGCCGGCATTATGGCCGAGGTCAAGGCTCTGGATACCAAGCAACCCTATTTCGGCATCGAATGGGAGCGCGATCCCAACGAGCCCCTCGAAGTCCACGCCAAGTCGGTCGCCTTCTTCGAGGCAACGGCCAAGAAGTTGGTCGAGGGATAAGGCGGCCGAAAGCGCGCGGAAGGATCGGCGCTAACAGCCTGTGAGAGATTAACGTTTCGGGAGTTTTGGGTGCCACTGCTGGCTTGTCCAGCAGTGTTCTTCCCGGTGTGTCCGCTTTGCACTGCTGGACAAGCCAGCAGTGGCACCCTTTTTCGCACCGGCCGCCAGACTGTTTCAGGTCAGAAGGAGTACCAACCGTGTCAGAACTGTCACGACGTGATTTCCTGAAGCAAAGCGCGACCACGGGCGGATTGCATCGGCGAGGATCCCTTTGGCGAGAAGACGATCCGCGTGATGATGCATCCGGGCTACCAGAACCCGCAGTACCTCGGCCCGAGCGGCCCGGTCGACAACGAGCTCTCGGTCCTTGTGGTCCGCTCGCCCGACGGCAGGCCGATCGGCATGTTGGCCAACTACTCGATGCACTATTTCGGGGCCACCGCCGTCACCCGACCGAAGGCCTGCCCCGAAGTCTTCATTGGCGGCCAAAGCGATAACATCGCCAACTTCGAGGGCCGCATTTGCGACGTGGCCGTCCATGGTGGTTAGATGCGCGCGAAGAATGACCTCCCGGGCGTACTCATCACGCTGGAGCGCGACCTATTCGAGTCGGACAACGAAACCCCGGTCTACGACGTCTTCGCCGACAAGGTCGCTTAGTCCCACGCCAAGCTGATCCCGCGGAAGTTTGCCCATCTTGCCGGGATTCCGGGGGGGTAGTGGCGGCACTTCCATGCGGTTGCCTCTATATTCGGACATGCATATCTTAGGGTAATGACATACTGCTGGGCCGCCGATGATACCGGCAGACCTTCGACTTGGTGCCTATGGGACATTCCCGCGGTTGCCGTCTGGGTCGGTGATTGAGTTGGTTTGGTGGGCTTTCCTGATAGATACCCAACCCGTTACCGAGAAAGGAGTTCGAACGATGATTAGGCTATTGTTGATTTCCCTTATGCCGCTGGCACTTGTTTCCACCGGACCAAAGGATTTCGACGGGGCGATCCGCCGGAGCGAGAAGTCGGGCAAGCCCGTCCTGGTGCTGCTGGGCGCCGACTGGTGTCGCGGCTGCCGGGTGATGAAGAAGACTGTTATACCCAAGCTTGCTCAGCAGGGCGGGCTGGAGAACGTCGAGTATGTCTACCTGGACGTCGACCGGCAACCCAAGCTGGCCGACCAGTTGCTGCGGGGTAACAGCATCCCGCAGTTGGTCGAACTTCGCAAGACCGCGGACGGCTGGTCGGGCCGGCACCTGATCGGCACGCAGACGGTCACGTCAGTCAAATCGTTCGTCAAAACGGCGATCGCCCGTACCGACACAACCCGAGAATCATCCATGCGATTGAGCAGTTGGCCCAGCCAATCTTCACAAGCTCAATAACGCCAAAATTACATCTCCGAGGAAATGGAGGAAAAAGTCATGACTGGAAAAGACCTTCTGCTGTTCGCCGGGATACTGCTGGCCTGGTTCAGCCTGAGCCGTTGGATACTGCCCTCGTTCGGCATAGCGACCTGCATGTCGAGCGGCGGCTGCGGGCTGGGCGACCTGATGCGGACCACGGCGTCTTCCGACGGCAGACTGCCTCAACCCGATAAACGTCCCGTCAAGGAGACTCAAACCATGAATCAGGTAATGGATATCCACGACGCCGTTTTCCAGGCCCAGGTGCTCGATGCCGACCAGCCCGTGCTCGTCGATTTCTGGGCGCCCTGGTGTGGTCCTTGCCGAGCGGTGGGACCTGTGGTCGAGGAATTGGCGGCCGCGAATGCCGGCACCCTCAAGGTGGCCAAGGTGAACGTGGACAACAACCCGGCCACGGCCCAGAAGTACGGAATCGACAGCATCCCCACCATAATGCTCTTCAAGGATGGCCAGGTGGTCGATCGCTTCGTCGGCTTGCACTCCAAAGCCAAGTTACAACAGGCCCTGGAAAGGGCGACAAACTGACCTGGCAATATGTGCACTTGACGTAATATGCCGTTTCTACTACTAATATTTGCAGGCCTTACCATGAACGTGCCAGCCTCATCAACAGGCCTACTAACCGGTAGTGGAGTAACGGCGATGGCGATAGACGAGCGAACGGCGGGGACCGAACGGGGTATCGATTGGGAGGAGCAATCCAAGCTGCTTAAAACGATTGCTCACCCCGTTCGGCTGTTGATTCTGGAGATGCTCTGCGAGCGGCCGCACTGCGTGAAGCACCTGAACTCGCTGATTCCGATTGCCCAGCCGCAGCTTTCGCAGCACATGGCCGCCTTGCGGAAGTCCGAGTTGGTGGCCCGCCACGCCTGCGGCCCGGTCCGCTGCTACTACATCCTTCGGCCGACGCTGGTCAAGAAGCTCATCCGCCTGCTCAGCGCCGAGCATCCAGCCAAGGAGCGCGATTGCACTTCCATTGTCCGCGAAGCCCGCCAGGGCTGGGAACAGCTCGAAGAGTGTGAGCAGGCCAAGGACTAACAGGGCGGCGCCCCGTAGCTGGATTCGCAAGAATTCAGCCCGTCGGCAATCCGTCCGAATTCTTGCGAATTCGGCTACTTCTTGGGCAGATCTTGTAGGGCCACCTTGCGGAACTCGTCCTGTCGCTGCTCCCAGGCCTGCGACATTTCGTGGACCTTGTCGGGATGTGTGGCGGCCAGGTTGTTCGTTTCGTTGCGATCGGTGGCGAGGTTGTAGAGTTCCCACTCGCCCTTCCTGCCCGCGGCGACCAGTTTCCAGTCGCCCATCCTGATGGCGCGGTTCCCCTCGTGCGACCACCAGAGATAATCGTGGCCGACGCTGCCGTCCTTTGCGAACAGGGGAACGAGGCTCTTGCCGGGCGGCGGCGGGACGGGTTTGCCCTCCCAACGCTCGAACCGCTTCGCGCCGGCGACTTCCAGGATGGTTGGCACGAGGTCGATCACGTGGGCGGGGTTGCGGCGCAGTTCGCCACGCGCGGCGATGCCCTTGGGCCAATGCACAATCAGCGGCGTCGAGATGCCGCCTTCGTGAACCCACGTCTTGTGGCGGCGGAAGGGCGTGTTCGAGGTCGTCGACCAGCCCGGACCCAGACACAAATAGGTGGCCGCCGCGCCGGGCTCGGCGGCCGGGTCGTGGCCGTCGTCGCGGACCATGATTTCGGCGCTGGCACCGTTGTCGGAGAGGAAGAAAATCAGCGTGTTGTCCAGGGCGTTCATTGCCCGAAGCTGGTCGAGCACCCGGCCGATCTCGCGGTCCATGCGGTCGATCATCGCGGCGTGGATCGCCATCTTCACCGCCTGAAACTCCCGCTGCCGATCGTTTAACTCCGACCAGGCGAGCGGCCGGTTGACCTCGCCGGGGCCCAGCGTTTCCAGCGCCTTGGGGAAATGATAGGGCGGGCCCACCTCACGCTCAACCGCCGAAAGCGTACCGCCGACGATGCCCATCTCTTGAATCCGCCGCCAGCGATGGCCACGCACCGCTTCCCAATCGCGGCGATACTTTTCGCGGTAGCGGGCGATATCTTCCGGCAGCGCGTGCAGCGGGAAATGCGGCGAAGTGAAGGCGATGTAGTGGAAGAACGGTGTACGGGCATGATTCGCCGCGTGTTCCTTCAGACACTTCACGGCGTGATCGGCGATGGCCGTCGTCGCGTAGTAATCG
>CAZDHN010000248.1:0-8747 GCA_964505115.1 uncultured Planctomycetaceae bacterium | reverse complement strand
CTGGGATTCCCGGACTGCCTCGTGAAGCGCTTCTTGGTTCTGGTTGTCGAGAATGACCTTCGAGGTCGTGTCGGCCAAATTGGCCAGGAAGGCGTCTTCTTCTTCGGAAATCTCATGCCTGGCGAAGGTGCCCAGCACGCCGATAGGCCGGCCGTCGGCATCGGCCAACTTGTAACCGGCAAACGACACCAGCCCCAGTTCCTTGGCCCACTGGTGGTTATGCACCTTCGGATCGGTCGTTGCGTGATTGGTAAGGAACCTCTTGTCCTGCCCGGTGGCGATACGTCCGATCTTGTAGCAGCCGAAGGGCACTCGCCGATGGGAACCGTTCACGCTCGTATAGCGACCGGAACTGGCAACCAGATGAAGGCACTCATCGCGTCGACGGCAGACATGGGGCCCCTCGGTTACGTCGGCATGGATGCATCCGGCGCCACAGAGGTCGGATTTCCTAGCGCTCCAGATGCGGCAGAAGTCCAAGTCGAGAAGCTCCACCGCCGCGTCGGTGATCTTCTTGAACTTATCGCCCAAAGCCCCCGGCAGGATCAACTCCTCCCGCAAGCAATTCACTCCTTCCAAGCGTGGCAGGGAACGTTTCAACTCAGACTCTGCCTGCTCGCGATCGGCAATCTCTTGCCTGAGCCGCCTGTTCGCCTGGAGCAACTGCTCGCGGCTCATATCGGTTTGCTGATCCATCGCAATCACCGCTCAATACGGACACGCTGGTAACAACGCCTATGGAACTATAGGACGTTTTGTGGCGCAAGCCATTGGAGTCCGCGATTCCCTTCAACAGCCGGCGGTTGGTAGCGATTGTGCGAACTGATAGGCCCTGCCGGCGGTCAGTCGGCGGGGTGTGTGGTAACCCTTACCGGTTCGTAGCTGGATTCGCAAGAATTCAGCCCGAATCATCTGAACTCTTGCGAGTTCAGCTACCCGTCAATCAAAACTTCCAGGATGGTTAGCGACCGCTGGCCGCCGGAGCGGGGGAAGTGGTGACCAGTACGTGTTTGTTCAGGTACTTGCCGGCCACGCGAATCACGGCGTCGAGCGTGACGGCTTGGATTCGGGCGTCGAACGACTTGTCGTAATCGAAGCCCAGGCCGTAGAGTTCATCGAGCGCGGCCTGCTGGGCCTGCTCGGCGGCGGTGGTGTTTTCCTGAGCGTGCAGCGCGGTTACCATTTCGACAGCCGTTCGGAACTCGTCCGGCGTGATTTTGCCCGCCTTGGCCCGATCAACATTACGCTGAATTCGCCCGACGACCTCGTCGATTTTGTCGGGTCGGGTTTGCGAAAGCACGGCAAAAAATCCCGGCGCCGGACCGGTGATTTGGTAGGCGTGGACGAAGTAGACCAAGCCCTCGCCGCGCAGCTCGTTGTGCAGCCATCCGCCCGGGTAACTGTAGCCCGACATGATCGCGTCCAAAACGGTCATCGCGGCGTAGTCTTCCTTATTGAAGATACTTGTGCCCGGATATCCGATCAGCACCATGCCGGTCGGCTTGCCGGTTTGCTTCTGGCGGCGGATATTCTTGGGGATTTGGTTGTCGCGATCGAAGCCGATCGGTTTGAAGGCCGGGTCGGGTTTCAGCCCGCCAAAGTGCCGCTTGACCAGGGCGACGCCTTCGTCGGGATCGATATCGCCGAAGACGGTGACGACCATGTTGCCGGGTACGAAGTACTTGCCATGGTACGCCCGCAACTCGGCGGCCGAAAGCCGCCTGACCGTATCGGTCTTGCCGCCACGCAGCAGGTGATACGGGGAGCCGGCCGGTAGGTTGTCGTAGAACAACTCGGCAATTTCCTGATGCGGGTTGTCGGCGCGTCGGGCGATGGCACCCAAGGCCAGCTTTTGCACCTTGGCGTACTCTTCGTCGGGGAAGGTCGGTTGGGTGAAGCACTCGGCGAAAAGCGCGGCCGCCCGGGGAAAATCCGCTCGCAAGGTGGCGGCGCTACCGTAAACCGTGTTTCGTCCGGCCGAGAGCGAGAACCGGCCACCGATCGAGTCGAAATAATCGGCGATTTGCCGGGCCGTGTTTTGGGAAGTCCCCTTGTCGAGCATTGCCGCCACCAGCGCGGAGCGGCCGGCCGTCGCTTGGCTGTCAACCAGGCTGCCGCCCAATACATATGCCTGAATGTTTACCAGCGGAAGCTGTGACTGCCGCTTGACGAGCACCCGCAAACCGTTGGGAAGCCGGACCAGCCGGATCGGGCTCTCGCCGCCGGACGCGTCTTGGCCGGTTGCTCGGGACTTCTCGCCGCGCGGGGCGATGGTAATCCGATTGAGCCGCCCCGGCACAAAGTGGCGCCGCGCGACGTCGCGCACCTGCTCGGCGGTAACTTTCTGGATGTTCTCGACGTAGCGATGGTCGAAGAGCGGGTCGCCGGTCGAGATGTAGTTCCGGCCCAAGCTCTCGGCCGCCTGCTGGACCGTCTGTTGGCCGAAGACCAGTTCGGCCGCTTTCTGTTTCTTGGCCTTTGCCAGTTCGGCCGGGCTGACCGGCTCGTCACGGAGCCGGTAGACTTGGCGAAGGATCTCCGCCGACGCTTTCTCCCGATTCTCCGGCGTGCAACCGGTGAAGATGCCGAACAGGCCGCTGACGAAGTAAGGCGTGTAGCTGGCCGAACTGACCGAAAGCGCTAACTGCCGATCGTACTTCAACGAGCGAACCAGTCGCGAACTTTCGCCTTCCGCCAGAATGTAGGCCGCGATGTCCAGGGCGTACAGGTCGGGATGCGAGAGCTTCACGGTGGGCCAGGCAAAAACCATGTCGTAGGTCGTCCCGTCCATCTCCCGGACCGCCTGGCGCGGCGTGAGTTGTTTCGGTTCGTTCTGCATGGCGACGTACGTTTCGCGATGCCGGGGAGTACCGGCCCATTGCCGGGCAATCCGGTCCAGTACGTCTTGCGTTTTCACGTCGCCAACCACCACGAATATCTGGTTATTGGGCACGTAGCGGCGGTGGTGGAAGTCGAGGGCCGCTTGCCTGTCGATCCCGCGTAAGACGTCGAGATAGCCGATTGTCGGATTGCGGACCGGATGCCGCGTATAGACCGTTTGATTGAGAAGCTTCCATTTGACCCGGCCCCGGTCCGACTCGCCGTCGGACAACTCGCGCTCGACGACCTTGAACTCGCGATCGAATTCAGCCTGGGGGAGCGTGGCGTACTGCATCGAGTCGGACAACAGGTCAATCGCGCTGGCGGCGCGTTTTGCCGGGCAGTCGATGAAGTAGGCGGTCAGACTAGTCGAAGTGTAGGCGTTGGTCGCCCCGCCGAAAGTGTCGATGATCTTCTCGATCTCCTTTTCCGTCCGCGTGGTTGTCGTTCCGCCGGAGACGAGGTGTTCGACCAGATGGCTCAGTCCGGCGCCCAGGTAACGGCCCTCGAACGCGCCGCCCGTGTTCTTGACGTAGCAACGGACCGTGGCAACCGGGGCCACGTGGTTCTCCTGCACGATCACGGTCAGGCCGTTGGACAGCGTCGCTAGCGTCACTCCGCCCGGCAACCGCTCGAGCGTGTCGTACTTGGGTATCGACGGCGGATCAGCAGCGGCGGCGCCGGCTACCGGCAGGATCGCTATCGTCACAAGCAGGGAGGCAATTATCGAACATCGGAGGTTGGTGTTTCGCATGGAATCTATCCTAAGGGTGGCTGCTATTGACCCTTGCATAGCCAATGACCGAGGGCGAAGCCCGGTTCCCCGGTGGAACCCTCTGGATCAGCGCATTGACTATGCAAAGATCAATAATTGGAATTTCTCCCGGCGTTATCCAGAAGCACCATTTTTGCAGATCATCGCGAATTGGGGTAGGCCGATGTGGGCCCTAGCGGAAACCGCCCCGTTTTCCGGTCGCAGCCAACCGGGCTAACCGCGCGAATCGGCATACAGTGGGCTCGCGGGCAAAAAAAGTGCCCGCCGACTTCCACGATGAAGCCGACGGGCAAGGGGGTCTGGCATATTGTTGCGAACCGGGCCGAGTTAGTACATATCGGGTCCACCACCGGCGGGTGGGCCGGCCGGTTCGTCCTTGGGAATCTCAGCCACCAGGGCCTCGCTGGTTAGCAGTAAGGTAGCCACGCTAGAGGCGTTTTGCAGCGCGGTACGGGTGACCTTGGTCGGGTCGATAACACCGACCTTGACCATGTCCTCGTACTTGTCGGTCGCCGCGTTGTAGCCCATGGCGCCCTTCGCCTCGGCCACTTTTTCGCAGACGATGCCGCCATCCTGACCGGCGTTTGCGGCGATCTGCGTCAGCGGAGCGCGGCAGGCACGAAGCACGATTTTGTAGCCGACCTCAATGTCGTGCTCCAACTCACCCGGCTTGACAGATCGGGCAGCCCGTAGCAGGGCAACGCCACCGCCGGGCAGGATACCTTCCTCGACGGCCGCGCGGGTTGCGTGCAGGGCGTCCTCGACACGAGCTTTCTTCTCTTTCATCTCGCTTTCGGTGGCAGCACCGACGTTAACCTTGGCGACGCCACCGGCCAGCTTGGCCAAGCGCTCTTCAAGCTTCTCGCGATCGTAGTCGCTGGTGGCCACGTCGATTTCGCGCCGCAACTGGTCGATACGACCCTTGATCTCGACGCTCTTTCCACCGCCTTCGATGACGGTGGTGTTGTCCTTGTCGATGATGATCTTCTTGGCTCGTCCCAGTTCGGGCAGAGTGATGTTTTCCAGCTTCTTGCCCAGGTTCTCGAAGATGGCCGTGCCACCGGTGAGGATGGCGATATCCTCGAGCATGGCCTTGCGGCGGTCGCCGTAGCCGGGTGCCTTGATGGCACAGCACTTGAAGGTGCCGCGAAGCCGGTTGATCACCAAGGTGGTGAGTGCCTCGCCGTCGATGTCCTCGGCCACGATCAGCAGCGGCTTGCCGGCCTGAACCACGGCTTCCAGCAGCGGCACGAGTTCCTTGATGTTGGAGAGCTTCTTCTCGTGGATCAGCACATAGGCGTCTTCGAGAATGGCTTCCATTTTCTGGGGATCGGTGACGAAGTAGGGCGAGAGGTATCCGCGGTCGAACTGCATGCCTTCGACCCATTCGACCTTGGTATCCAGGCTCTTGCCTTCGTCGACCGTGATCACGCCGTCTTTACCTACCCGCTCCATGGCTTCGGACAGCATCTCGCCGATCTCGGTGTCGTTATTGGCGGCGACGGCTCCGACCTGGGCCACCTCGGTCTTGCTCTTGACGGGGATCGACATGCTCTTGAGCTTGGCGATAATATCTTCGACGGCCTTCTCCATGCCCTGCTTCAACTGGATCGGATTGACGCCGGCCACCACGGCTCGGAGACCTTCGTTGAAGATCGCCTCGGCGAGAATCGTGGCGGTGGTCGTACCGTCGCCGGCAACGTCGCTGGTCTTCGAGGCGACCTCGCGGACCATTCGGGCGCCCATGTTCTCGAAGACGTCTTCCAGGTCGACTTCCTTGGCGACGGTTACGCCGTCCTTGGTGACGGTGGGCGAGCCGAAGCTCTTTTGCAGAATCACGTTGCGTCCGCGCGGTCCCAAGGTTATCTTGACGGCCCGGGCCAACTTGGAAACGCCGCGTCGCATTGCATCGCGTGCTTCCTGATCGAAAGCAATCATCTTGGCCATGAGGTATTTTCTCCTTGTCTGAGTTGGGCGGGTACTGCCGCCGGGAATGTTTCGTTAGTGGTGTGCCTACTCGATGACCGCCAGGATATCTTCCTCGCGCATCAGCAGGAGTTCCTGATCACCCATCTTGAACCCTTCGCCCGCGTAGGAACTGAACAGGACCCGATCGCCCTCTTTGACCTGCAACTTGCTCCGCGAGCCGTCGTCCAACAGTCGCCCGTCGCCCACGCTGACGATTCTTCCGCGAGCCGGCTTATCCTGTGCCGAATCGGGTAAGACGATCCCACCGGCGGTCACTTCTTCCGAATCATCGCGTTGGAGCACCACTCGGTCGCCCAGCGGCTGGAGTCGGACACCGCCCTTGGCGGACTTTTTAGCTGCTTTCTTCTTGGCCATTACTTGTTTCTCTCCGCGGATTTCTAAAGAACTCGTGATTTTTGGCTAAACGCCCCCGCTAATGCGTCAACGAGGCAGCCGGGCTGCCAAAGCTGCGCAAACCGACTATTATTCCCGCCCTGAGTTGCAATCCGCGCGCCAAACCGGCCGGATGCGTTTAAGTCGTTGGTTGGGAACGACTTGGCACATTCGCCCCGATTCCCGCCCGCCCATCCACCCGCCAAGCCCGGCAGATTCGCCCCGCCAAACACCCAACGGGCTGCCATTTTGACAGGCGTGTTAGCCCCGATACCGTTGAATTAGTGGTAAGTGCCGATATTATGTGGCGTTACGACATCCCCCATATAAAGCCGCAACCGTTGGTCGCGCTGAGAGTTTCGGAAAACCGCGTGCCCTTTTGCCTCGTGCGCGACCAACGGTCGCGGCTTTGTAGGTGTTGAGTCGCGGAAACTCTGGGGCCATATTCGATTTACGGCTAATTCAACGATATTGGTGTTAGGCACCGGCGGCGAGGCCCTGGTCCTCACCGCGATCCCCGAGCCGTCGACGCTGATGCTCATCGCCCTCGGCCTGATCGGCCTGCTGGCCTCGCGAACACCGCGCCGCCGCCCATCCGACTTCTGACTTCCGATTTCCGCCGGTGTGCCACTGCTTGCGGAATTCTCAGTGAATGTTGAACCTACGGCACGGCACCAGCATTTTACGCGGCCGCCCATCCGACTTCTTAGGCGACCGGCCGGAAGTAATCTACCAGTAGCTGGATTCGCAAGAATTCAGCCGCAATACGAAGAACCGAATTCTTGCGAATCCGGCTACCACAAATGCCGGTAAGAAACTTTCCGCCGGTCGCCTTACGGCACGGTAGCGACCTGGCCGCTGGCCCGGCAGCCCGTTGCGGACGGTGACTCGCGATGGTAGGCTGGCTGTTGCTGGTAAATCGTGGGGTATCCGCCAATGAAATGGGCTTGTCTCCCCCGGGCGGTCTCCAAAAGTCCACTGGCACCAAGACGCGGAACATTATGCCCGAGTTCAATTACATCGCGCGTAACGGCTCCGGAGAAAGAGTAACCGGGCAGGTTTCCGCCAACAGCCGGCGAGAAGCGCTGGCGGCACTCGGCCAGCAGGCGTTGTTTCCCGTCAGTGTTGAAGGCGGTTCGACGGCCGCCGTAGGCAAGTCGGTCCGACGCGTGCCGGCCCAACTGATGGCCACCACTTTCGGTCAGTTATCCGACCTGTTGCGAAGCGGCGTGCCCTTGTTGCGGTCGCTGGAAGTGTTGCGCGGTCAGACCTCGCACGCCGGGCTGGCCGACGTGCTCGGTCAGGTCGGCCACCTGGTGGAGGAAGGCGCCACGCTGGCCGAAGCGATGGCCGGGCACGAACGGGTTTTTGGCGAGATGGCCATCAATATGGTGCGCGCCGGCGGCGAAGGCGGGTTCATGGAGGAAGCCCTCTCGCGCGTGGCCGATTTCACCGAGGCACAAGAGGACCTCAAAAAACGCACGCTGGGGGCCGTCACCTATCCGGCCTTCCTGGCCGTCGTCGGGTTCGTCGTGGTCGTTGTGCTGGTGGTCTTTTTCGTTCCGCAATTCGAGGAGATGTTCGCCCGACTTCGCGATCGGGGCGAGCTGCCCGTCATGACCGACTGGCTGCTGGCCACTAGCGACCTGTTGCGGCGTTTTGGTGTTTGGATGGTGGCGGCGGCAATAGTCGGCGGATGGTTCGCCCGGCGCTGGCTGATTACCGACGAGGGCCGGCTCTGGCGCGATCAAATGAAGATCCGTTTGCCGGTGGCCGGCAAGATATTCTTGAGCCTGGCGGTCGCCCGATTCTGTCGAGTATTGGGCACCCTGCTGCGCAACGGCGTGCCCATCCTTCGATCACTCGAGATATCGGCAAGCGCGACGGGCAATCGGGTGCTGGCGATCGCCATCAACGCGGCCACGGAGAACGTTTCGGCGGGCGAGTCGCTAGCCCGACCGTTGGCCGCCTGCGGACGCTTCCCGCCGGCGGTCGTCGAGATGATTGCCGTGGCCGAGGAATCGGCCAGCCTGGAAAGCGTATTGCTCGACATTGCCGACTCGCTGGAGCGTCGCACCTGGCGGCAGCTCGATCTGGCCGTCCGCATGCTGGAGCCGATCATGCTGCTGGTGCTGGCGACCGTGGTCCTAATGGTCGTGGTCGCCCTGCTATTGCCCGTCTTGAAGATGAGTGCCGTGATGTGAGGCAACTCGCGATGTACTCATCACGCTCCGCGTGATGCACCTTCGTCACGCGGAGCGTGACGAGTACAGGCGAACAGCCCGGCCACGCCTAGCAATAGCAGCAGGAGCGTGGAGGGCTCGGGAACGGCGCCAAACTGCATCACGTAGCCGGAGACGTCACCCGAGCCCAAGTCGGCCGTCTCGGCTACCGTGGTCAGGTCGAATCCCATGCAGGCGTCGTACTCGGAGAGTGCGTAGTACGACTGGCCGTTGAAGTCGTGCGTGCCGTAACCCTCGCCCGTGACGTAGTAGGCGAACGACGCGCCGGCGATCAAGCTGGTGAAGACGGCATCCCGGTCGGTGTAGAACCCGCCGCGGAAAATGTCGTCCTCTTCGATCCGGCTCAAGTCGAAGTATACTCAACGCGGCCATAGATTGCGGTTTCCGTGACGTAGTGGTCAGGAACCGGTAGTTTTCAGTAGTCAGTTATCAGTTTTCAGGTTCATCCGGCTGAAGCGTAGTTTTCCGTAAGTTGTTGCTGGCAGCAA
>CAZDHN010000247.1:0-8749 GCA_964505115.1 uncultured Planctomycetaceae bacterium | reverse complement strand
AGGTCGTTGCCGTCGATCACCATGCTGGCGTAGTGTCGACCCTGGGCTGGCGTGTGGCCCCTGGCCACCAGGCCGGCAAAACACCAGTCGACGCAGTTCTTGGAAAAGTGAAGCTGCTGGCGGTGCCGTTCGTTGTTGGGGAGGTTGTATCGCGTTTTTGGTAGGCGGTCGGGGCGAGTCATCGAGTCGGTCGACTGCGAACTCAACAGCCAGAAGAGCTTCGTCTTCTCGTCGGAGGTGAACACCTTGCCCTGGAACCCGTAGCGTCCGTTAATGTACTTCGTGCCCGGCATCTTCAAAACGCCCGGCCCGCCAAGGTCCATCGTGGCCACCAGTCGACCGTCGTCAAGTCGGGCCAAGCCGGGCGTGTAGCAGTAGGCACCGCCCGGGTCGGGTGACTCGTAGACCGTCACGAAATTCTGGGCAAGCGGCCTGACTGGACACTGCGCCCGAGCGTCAAGGGCGGTGGTGAGAAGCAGAGTCAGTGTAGCGGTGGTGGCCGGATGGCGCGTGTTCATCTCTGGTGAATTCCTGGTTTCCGAGGATAGATCATGGGCGAGGCGGGACGATGGGGATATCTTGCCACCCATTGTACCGCAGCCATTCAGCGATCACTAGCCGGCAGAGTACGAGATGATCTGACAATAGCCGCCAGCGGAAGCTGGCGGTTGCCCACACAATGCATGACTCTTTGCAGAACACCGTTAGCGAACCGCGAAGCAACCGCCAGCTTCCGCTGGCGGCTATTCGAGCCAAGGTGGTGGTGGGAAATGCCGACGGGTAGAGAGGCCCGCAAGAAAATAAAATGGGCGCGTTTGTCCCTCGGAACGAGGCCACGTGCTTGAGCACGTTATCTCAGTTTCGTACCACATCAAGAGGGCACGACCCACGATCTTGGCAACTCGTCCGAAAGCGGCAAGCGCGCCCTCGCAACGATAGTAGAATCTACGATGCTATTCTCTGCTTTCTTGGCTAGAGTAAACGTTGCGGGTCAAGGCTGGCCATCAAGCTCGGTGATCGGCCGAACTCGATTGTCAGCCACCGGCCGTGCCGGATTTGAGATTGCCTGCCCGTTGCGCGCACATGCCCTGGCAACGGGTGGCAGTGATAGTGAGCACTCGGCAGCCGCCGAATGCTCACCGAAACGGACCGGAGCGAGCAAACCTCATTTTGCACTCCTTCGGGTTCCGCGGCTCGAACGAAGGCGTCGAAAAGGCCGCTGATCAAATCGCTTCTGGCTACCGTGCGGTAGCGAAAACGGTTTCAGCGGTCACCTCCTTCAAGCCAGTAAACCTTCTCTACCTGTATTGTTGCTTCGCAAGATCAATTTGGCAAGACGGATTCCCGAAAATTTATTCAGAACGTCAAAAAGGCGGCCCAGCCTACCGGGGGAGGTGGTGCAAAAAACACTGCTGGGCAAGCCGAAAGTGGCACCCACATGCCCGCAAAAGTCGCAAGCGTTCACGGGGGGACTGTCCCCTTCGCGCCACGGAAGGGGGCAGGTCCATGTTTTCGGCTTGCGCCTTCGGCGAAATGGACAATCAACCGGCCGAAAAATGGACCAGTCCCCAGCGGAGTGTGAACGGTTGCCAGAAGTTTATGTTTTCGAGCGGTTTCTTAGATCCGCCAGGGGCCGCGATAAGCCCTGCGGAGCATGCGGTTGGCCTGCTCGTCGCCGATAAAACGTTCGGCGGCCGGGTCCCATTGCACCTTGCGTCCGACCAGATAGGCGATGTTCGCCAAATGGCTCCAACAGGTCGCCCGATGACCGATCTCGACATCCATTACCGGGCGGCGACGCGAAGCAATGCACTCCAGCCAATTGCTCGAATGATTGTCGCTTTGCTCCAGGTGCGGTTCGTCGTTGCGAGTTGGCGACAGATCGGCCTCGCCCTTGGTTACCGCGAACTTCCAGAAGCCGCTGAGCGTAGCTTTGCTGCCCACGAAATCGAGGTTCAGCTTGTTGTCGGCCGCTTGTTCCCAGGTTACCGTTCGGGCCGGGTTGGCCAGTTCGAAGCGTACGCTCATCGCTTCGGGCACGTCGTACATATTGTTCGGCGCCTGGCGCCCGCTGGCTTCGATGGCGACCGGGCCCGTCTCGTCGGTACCCAGGGCCCAGGAGACGATGCTAAACATATGCACGCCGTTGTCGGTGATCGCTCCGCCGCCGTAGTCCATGAAATAGCGGAAGCTGAAATGGCATCGCTTCGGATGATAGGCGGCCCAGGGCGCGGGACCGAGCCAGAGGTCCCAATCCAATCCGTCCGGGACCGGTTGCGGAGGCTCGCGGGGAAAAGTGCGGTTCAGCGGATGCGTCATTCGCACGGTATGCACGTCACCCAGCCGGCCGTTACGGATCCATTCGCAGGCCTGCCGGCTGCGCCCGATCGAGCGATACTGGGTGCCCATCTGAACCACGCGATCGTAGCGACGCGTTGCCTCGACCATCTTTCGACCTTCGTCGATAGTGCGGCAGAGCGGCTTCTCGCAGTAGACATCCTTGCCGGCCTGGCAGGCCATCACGGTGATGGCTGCGTGCCAGTGGTCGGGCGTGCCGATCAGCACGGCGTCGATATCCCGGCGGTCCAGGATGCGGCGGAAGTCCTGGTAGACGTCGCACTCGCCCACCCGCTTCTTGGCCTTGGCCGCGCGGGTCAGGTCCACATCGCAGACGGCGGCGATATTGCAGCGCGGGTCGCCGTTGATACCCAGCAGGCCCATGCCGCGTCCGCCGGTGCCGATTAGCGCGGCGTTCACGCGTTCGCTGGCCGGTTTCTTATCGTCCGCGCCCAGCACGCGGCTGCTGACGAACGACGGCAGCACGAGGCCCAAGCCCGTCCCGCCCAGAAAGCGGCGCCGATTCAGATGATTCTTCCCGCCGGCCATATTATTCTCCTTGTCAAGGTTTGCGATCCAGATAGGCGACCGGCGGAAAATTTCTTACCGGCATTTTTGGTAGCCGGATTCGCAAGAATTCGGTTCTTCGTATTGCGGCTGAATTCTTGCGAATCCAGCTACTGGTAAATCACTTCCGGCCGGTCGCCATATCACCACGTGCAGCTTAGCCAGGGGCGACAGGCCAGTCAAGTAGACACTCCGTACTCGTCACGCTCCGCGTGACGAACCTGCATCACGCTCCAGCGTGATGAATACGTCCCCAAGTGGGCCACGCGGGCGCTGGAACCAAATGTCCCGGCGGGTTACAATAGGGCCAAAGCTGTTTCCCACCCCACCTCCAAAAAGCCTTCCAAGGAGCGAAACAATGTCGTGTCGATCGTTTACATGGTTTATCTGTATTGTGATCTTGGGACTTGCATGCGAATCTCAGGCCGCGGCACCAGCGCCGTTGGGCCATTGGAAGTTCGACCAGGGGCAAAGCGACGTTGTCGTCGATAGCTCGGGCAACGAGAACGACGGCGAGATATCCGCCGCCGATTGGGTCCGGGGCAAATTCGGCACGGCACTGGCCTTCGACGGCAGCGGCGCGCACGTTACCTTGCCGGAAATCGCCGGGCTGGACGGTTCTGGCGAGATGAGCGTCGAAGCCTGGGTCTACTGGGAAGGCACCGGAAGGTATCCGAACATCATCAGCGGCGGCACCTGGAGCCCCGGCGGCTTCCTCATGTTCGTTAGCGATAACCACTGCACGTTCCGGATGGGCCGCCCGACATCCGCCGCCACAAACCCGCCCTGGAAATGGAACGAGACCAGCACACCGCTCGTTTCACCCATCGAGATGGGAAAGTGGTATCATCTGGCGGCCACGTTCAAGCGGCCCACGATCAAAACCTACGTCAACGGCAAAGAGGTGGGCGCGGCGAACTGGGACTATCCCGTCGGCCACAAGGGCAACGTCGTCATTGGCAGATGGGGCGGGAGCGTCGGCCACAAAGGGTTGATCGACGAAGTGAAGATATTCAACCGGGCGCTCGATGCGGCCGAGGTCCTGGCCGATTACCAGAAGGAAGCAACCGCAAGAGCGGCCACGCCAAAGGGCGAAAAGGCTTATGAAAAAATCCCACGCGAATCGCAACTAGCGACGGCCGCGGCCACGTTCGAAAACCAATTCGCCAAACTGGCCGTCAGTCCGTTCGGACGATGCGCCGCGCTGATCGACAAGAGCACGGGCGAAGATCGCATACATCGCACCACTCCGCTGGTTTCCATCAAGATTGGCGACCAAACCCACACGCGGGCGAAATGTTCGCTCAAGGAGGGCAAGCTGATCTTCCAGTTCAAGAAGGCCGAGACCACGGTCGTGCTGGGTGTGACCGCGAAGCCGCGGTACTTCGTGTTTCAAGTCGAGTCGGTCAGTAACGCGGCTGTCGACGAAGTGACCTTCGTGAACCTCAGCCTGAAGCCTTGCGACCGCGTCAGTTCGATGTCGGGCCTGGCGGCGGACGACCGCTTCGGTGTCTGCCTGCGAACGCTCAACCTGCCAACCCAAGTCAGTGTCCGCGGAGCGTCGCCCGTTCTAACGGCAACTGCCTTCAAGAAACTCGGCCTGACAAACGGCAAAGCCGCCCTGGCGGCCTGCCCGACGCCCCGGATGATACCCGTCCTGCAAGATCTGGTGCGCAACGAGGGCCTTCCCTACTCCGCGCTAGGTGGCCCCTTTGCCTTGGATGCCCAGCAGAATCGCGGCTCGTATGTGTTCGCCAATGTTTCGGAAAAGAACGTCGATTCCTGGATCGACCTGGCCCGTCGGGGCGGCATCCAAACCGTTCATCTTTCCGGCTGGGGGCATAGCCTGGGGCACTACGTGCCTCGCGAGGCGCTTTTCCCCAACGGGATGGCCGGACTGAAGAGCGTCGTCGATAAGCTGCACGCGGCAGGGCTGAAGGTCGGCATACACACGCTAACCGGTTGTATCAGCCCGCACGATCCCTGGATACGCCCCGTGCCCGACCCCCGCCTTGCCACCGACGGCACTTACACCCTGACGGCCGACTTGAGCGAAACGTCCCTCGACATTCCAACCGCCGAGCCGCCGGGCAAGCATCCGACCATCTGGGGCTACGGCAGCCGGGGCAACTGCATCCGCATTGATGACGAGTTGATCCATTACTCGGTCATTTCGCAAGAGCCGGGGTTCGGGTTCTTCAAATGCAAGCGCGGCGCGTTCGGGACCAAGGTGGCCCCGCACAAAAAGGGAGCACCCGTCCATCACATGTACGTCCGATACGGCTGCTTCATGCCCGACGAGTATTCCACGCTGGTCGACGAGGTGGCCGACCGGATCGCCGCCGTATACAACACTTGCGGCATGGACCAGATATACATGGACGGTGCCGAGGGCATGCGGGGCTGGTACGG
This sequence comes from uncultured Planctomycetaceae bacterium, assembly GCA_964505115.1. Lineage (GTDB taxonomy): Bacteria > Planctomycetota > Planctomycetia > Pirellulales > Thermoguttaceae > CAZDHN01. Next base: position 3,433 of record CAZDHN010000247.1, on the reverse strand, counting down.
GATCGCGAGGATGAGAAACGCGATCTACACCCGGCTGAAGCGTCCGGCGCTGGTGGAAGCAAGCTGCTGGGGCCATCATTCCTGGCCCTTCCATTCGCGAGTGGGCGCCTGGGATCATCCCAAGTGGGGACTGAAGCGGTTTGCCGACGACCATCTCCGGGCGGTCCAGAAATATCGCCGCGACTATCTGCTCGAGGCACAACTCGGCTGGTGGGTGATTCTTGGGCCAAGCCGCGATTGGCACATGGAGATGCCCGACGAAATCGAATATCTCTCGGCCAAGGCACTCGGCCACGACGCGCCGCTTTCGTTCCAGAGCGTCGCCGCGACGGGCCGCCCGGCCAACGCGCGACAGAACGAGTACTTCACCACCATCGGCCGCTACGAACGCTTGCGGCTGGCCAACTACTTCAACGAGGAGGTTAAGGCGAAACTTCGCGAGGAGCGCGAGGAGTTCCGTTTGATTCAGGCCGACGACGGCCAGTGGAAGTTCATCCCCACCGATTACATCGGGCACAAGGTAACCGGACTGAACGACGGCACCAACGCCTGGACCGTTACGAATCGCCACGCCGCCCAGCCGCTGAAGCTGCGGATCGAGGCACTCTATTCGGCCTTCCCCTACGACGACAAGACGAGCATGGTCGTGGCCGACTTCACCAAAGCCGACGAGTTCTCATCCCCCGCCAAGGCCGCGGGTGTCGCCTGCAAGTTCGAATCGGTCACCCAGCCGCTGAAAGTGGGCAAGGCGAGCGGCTGCTTGACGGCCTCCAACAAGGGCGATTCACCGCTCGGTGCCTGGGCCAGGGTGGTCAAGCAGTTCGATCCGGTCATCGACATGACGCCTTACGACGCCGTCGGGCTCTGGGTGCATGGCGACGGCAAGGGCGAACTGCTCAACCTTCAGTTCACCAACCTGCCCGAGTACTTCCGCACGCTCGACGACCATCACGTCAAGATCGACTTCAGCGGCTGGCGATACTTCGAGCTGTTGATGCGCGAGCGGGACGCGGCCGGCTACCACGACTACAAGTGGCCCTACGGGGCGCATTGCGTGCTTCACCGCTCGCCGTTGGTCCGCCACGCGGTGAGCAAGTTGAGCGTGTACCTGAACAACCTGCCGCCGAAGGGCGAGATCAAGTGTTGCCTCGGTCCGGTCAAGGCGCTGCGAACGCGGAAGGTCGTGCTGCACAACCCGACGATCGAACTGGGCGGCCGGCGCTTGGTCTTTCCCGTCGATCTGACCAGCGGCCAGTACATCGAGTTCGAGTCGGCCGACGACTGCCGCCTCTACGACGAGCGCGGCACGCTGCTTGGCCGGCTCAAGCCGCAAGGTGATCTGCCCACGCTAGGGCCGAACGCCAATAAGTTGACGTTCACCTGCCAAGGCATCGAAGGTTTTCAAAGCCGAGCGGAGGTTACGGTCGTGGCAAGCGGCCCACCCATCGAAGGACGAATGCCGAACGACAAGATCGACTGGAAGCTGCTCGATCGGGAAGACGAAAACCCGCGCACGATCTCGGCGCTCGACGGACGGCAGAACCAGTGGCGGGTGCCCTGCCGGCCGGAAGCGAAGCATGCCGAGGCGCGGATCGAGTTGAATGTCCAACAGGTAGGCAGCCCCACGGACGCCTACGACGCGGCTTCCGCGCTAACGCTGGAAAGCTTCGAGGAGCCGGCCGCCCAAACGCCCGACGCTCGGCCCGCAACGTACGCTTGCGACGCCGCTTACCACCCGGGCGGCTGCAAGCCGGGTGTAACGCAGCAGTACACTCGCTCGTCCGACGTAGTGAAGTTCGGCAAGGCGAGCGGCCGCTTCAGCGCAATCAGCAGCCGCGACGACAAGGCCGGCTGGTCGGTCAAAGGAAAGAAATTCAAGCAGCCGCTGGATATATCCGGTTTCGCGGCCATCGGCTTCTGGCTGCACGGCGACGCTGGCGGCCAGTCATTCAAGCTTCAGCTTCACGATGCCGCCGGCGGCTGGCAGGACATGTACACCACGGTCGATTTCAGAGGCTGGCGTTACTGCCAGTTCAAGCTGGGCGGGCCCAAGCTGAAAGACCCCGGCAAAATCACCACGATGAACATCTACTATAACGGCATACCGGCCGGAAGAACCGTGACCTGCCACATCGACGAAATCCGCGCGCTCCGCCCGCCGCAACCGCTCGCTGAACCGGCGCTGACCATCGCCGGCCGGCAGATCCGTTTTCCAGTCGCGATGCATTCGGGCGACCGGCTGGTTTTTGAAGACATGGCGAATTGCCAGCTTCGTCGCGCGTCGGGCGATGTCGAAGCGGTCAAGCCCGAGGGATCGCCGCCCCGGCTGGCCCCCGGCGCCAACCCGATCGTCTTCTCCCTACCCGATTCCTCCCCGCGCGAGTTCCGCGTCGTGGTATCACTGACCAAGGTGTATCCTTGACTGGGCGATTGGGTGCCACTGCTGGCTTGCCCAGCAGTGCGCTTGCGGAGTTTGTGCTTCACACTGCTGGACAAGCCAGCAGTGGCACCCTTCTTGAACCGCAAGCCAGTCCGGGGCTTGCTCGTTTGTGCTCTCGGAGACCGCTACGCGTGACCGACCCCGCCTCCGTTTCAACGCCGCCGGCCACGTGGCGGTTCGATCAGTTCGACGCTTGGGAAGTAGCTGCCGAATCGAGCGGCATCTCGCGTGACCAGCGGCATGTTCTCCACGGCCGCGTGTGCGCCGATCAGGAAATCGGGCAATGGCGCGATTCGGGTGCCTCCGCGGCGACGATATTTCACGAAGCACTTTCCCGCCAAAAAGGCCGCCTCGCGGGGAATCGGTCGCAGAACCACGAAACTATCCGGCAAGGCCGCTTCAAGATCCTCGATCCGCTCGAACCCGATGGAAACTTCCGCGTAGATGATCGGGTTGATTACCAGCAGCCCGCCGTCGGCCGCGCCGGCCAACGCATCGGCCGACCACTCAAACCAGTCCGGGTCCTCGGTGAGCACGTCCAACAGAACGCACGAATCGACGATTGTGCCCTTCACGGCTTCGGCTCTCCCCGCGTCAGCTCCATGATCTGGTCGGTCGTCATCTTGACAGTGCTTTTTCCCCGCATCGCCTCGACCAACCGCCGCCCGCGCACACCGGGCGTAGCCTTCTTACGCAACACAACCTGGCCGCCGTCTTCGGCGAATTCCACCTCGCTATTGGGAAGAATCCCCAAGCGATCGCGTATCTCGATCGGGATCGTCACTTGTCCCTTGGAAGTGACTTTCATGACAAGAGCCTCTCGGAATGTTGGCCTATCAGGTATTACTCTTACCGGTAAGAAGTATACCTTGCCGACTGCCGTTAGTCAAGAGGGTTGATGAGCATCATGCCCGTCGGGGTGCAGGAACGGGTATGTAGAACCTCGATGGTTCGGCGACACTGCGGTAGCTGAATTCGCAAGAATTCAGATGG
>CAZDHN010000246.1:0-8755 GCA_964505115.1 uncultured Planctomycetaceae bacterium | reverse complement strand
GACTAATTCGTTTCGTTTATCTCGACACGGCCAGACGTATTGTATAGGAACTGTCGGCAGCGCCCCTGGCGCTCGGTGCGGCGGCCATTAATCGACGAAACAGACTCATTTTCAGTTGGTATAAGGGAAACGATCATGGCGAAGTACGTTTACTGTTTTGGTTCCAAGGGAACCGATGGCGATGCAACAATGCGGAATCTGCTCGGTGGAAAGGGCGCTAACTTGGCCGAAATGGCCAAGCTCGGGCTGCCCGTCCCGGCCGGGTTCACGCTTACCACCGAGTTATGTACGTCCTACTTCAAGGAAGGGGGAAAGTACCCCGACGAGCTCAAGGCAGAGGTCGCCAAGGCTTTGGCCCAGACCGAGGCCGCCATGGGCATGAAGTACGGCGATTCGGACAACCCGCTGTTGTTGTCCAGTCGAAGTGGTGCCCGGCAGTCGATGCCCGGCATGATGGAAACCGTGCTGAACGTCGGCCTCTGCTCGAAGACGATCCCCGGGCTGGTGAAGAAGTCGGGTAACGAGCGCTTCGTATACGACGCCTACCGCCGGCTGATCACGATGTACTCCGACGTGGTCATGGAGAAGTCCGAAGACATCGAGCCCGAGGAAGGCCGCGGCATCCGCGTCCAGCTCGAGGAGATCATGAACGAGGTGAAGGCGGCCAAGGGATACAAGGCCGACACGGACCTGACGGCCGAAGATCTGAAGGAGCTTTGCGAGGCCTACAAGGAGAAGGTCAAGGAGGTGCTCGGCCGCGAGTTCCCCGACGACGCGGAAGAGCAGCTTTGGGGATCGGTCAGCGCGGTGTTCAAGAGTTGGAACGGGAATCGGGCCGTTTCCTACCGACGGATCGAAAACATTCCCGGCGAGTGGGGTACCGCCTGCAACGTGCAGAGCATGGTGTTCGGGAACATGGGCGAGAATTCGGCGACCGGCGTGGCCTTCAGCCGCAACCCGGCCACCGGCGAGAACAAGTTCTACGGCGAGTGGCTCGTCAACGCCCAGGGCGAAGACGTGGTGGCCGGCATCCGAACGCCTAATCCGTTGAACGAAGAGACGAAGAACAACCAGAACGAGCATCTCGCTTCGCTTCAAGCCGAATGGCCCAAGCTCTACAACGAGTTGGCCGGTATCCGCGCAAACCTGGAGAAGCACTACGCCGACATGCAGGATATCGAGTTCACCATCCAGGAAGGCGTGCTTTACATGCTCCAGTGCCGTAGCGGCAAGCGGACCGGAACCGCCGGCCTGAACATGGCCATGGACATGCTCGCCGAAGGCCTCATCGACGAGCGAACCGCCGTGATGCGAGTGCAACCGGAGCAACTCGACGAACTCCTGCACCCGATCATCGACCCCAATTCCGAGAAGAAGGCAACTGCTTTCGTCTCCGGGTTGCCGGCCGGACCGGGTGGCGCGGTAGGCGAAATCGCCTTCACGTCGGCCGACGCCGTGGCAGCGGCCGCCGCCGGCAAGACGGTCATTCTGGTGCGCGAAGAGACCAACCCCGAAGATGTCGAAGGCATGAGAGCCGCCGAGGGAATTCTGACCGCCCGGGGTGGCATGACCAGCCACGCCGCGCTGGTTGCCCGAGGTTGGGGTAAGTGCTGCATAGTCGGTGCCGGCGAAATCAAGATCGACCTGGCCGCCAAGGAGATGACCGTCGAAGGACAGACCTTCGGCGAGGGCGACGTGCTCACGCTCAACGGCACCAAAGGCAAGGCCTACAAGGGCGCCTTGGACATGATCGACGCCACCGAGAACCCCCGTTTCCAGGAGTTCATGACGATTGTCGATAAGCATCGAACCATGGGCGTGCGAACAAACGCCGACACGCCCGAGGACGCCAAGGTCGCCCGGCAGTTCGGGGCTGAAGGCATCGGCCTGTTCCGCACCGAGCATATGTTCTACGGCGTGGGGGCCGAGGAGCCGCTGTTTGTGCTCCGCAAGATGATTCATGCTGGAAGCGAGGAAGAGCGTAACGAGGCGATCGACGAGTTGGCACCGTTTGTCAAACGCGACATCAAGGCCACGCTCGAGGCGATGGACGGGCTGCCCGTCACTGTCCGCCTGCTCGATCCGCCCCTGCACGAGTTCGTCCCGCAGAACGAAGAGGCCCTGGTCGAGTTGGCCGAGGCGCTGGGTATCAGCGTCGACGAGGTCAAGGAGCGTGGCGCCCAACTGCATGAAGTCAACCCGATGATGGGACACCGGGGCGTGCGGCTGGGTATCACCTATCCGTATCTGACCGAAATGCAAATCCGAGCCATCCTGGAAGCGGCCGCCGAACTGACAAAGGAAGGCAAGCACCCGCATCCGGAACTTATGGTCCCGGTGACCTGCGGCGTCAAGGAGCTCGATTTCGTCAAGCCGATCCTTGATCGGGTGGAACTGGAAGTGGAGAAGGAAGCGGGCGTTGGCGTCGATTGTCTGTACGGAACGATGATCGAGATTCCCCGGGCTTGCCTGTTGGCCGACGCGATGGCCGAAACGGCCGAGTTCTTCTCGTTCGGCACGAACGACCTGACGCAGATGGGATTCGGATTCAGTCGCGACGACATCGGCGGATTCCTTTCAGATTACCTGGAACTTGGAATCCTCGAAGCCGATCCGTTCCAGACGATCGATCAGAACGGGATCGGCCAGTTGATCCACATGGCGGTCGAAAAGGGTCGTGCCAAGCGCCCGGACCTGAAAATCGGCATCTGCGGCGAGCAGGGTGGTGATCCGGCCTCGGTCGACTTCTGCTTCAAGACCGGGCTGAACTACGTCAGTTGCTCCCCGTATCGAATACCCATCGCCCGACTCTCGGCCGCACAGTCGGCAATCAGGGCACGCAAGCAGTAACTGTTACGGTAAGTCAAATGGCGGCGGAAGCCGGAAGCGCAATGCTCCCGGCACGCCGCCATTTAACATGTTTGCCGAGCGCAACTCCGCCTTGCTTTGACATTTTCGGCCAAGCGTCTGTATTAAGGCAAAGCGGCATTGTAGGGCTCATTACCCACTTGGGCATCGATAAGCGTTTGTCTGTAACGACTTACGTCGAAAAACGGGGGCTTGGGGGATGCCGTTTTTTCGTCGCCGAAAGGCAAAAAATGGCCTTTCGCGGGGCATTTCCTTGCCTTGCCTAGCTTGCCCAATTAGAATCGATAGAGTGGCCGCCGTGGGGCGCCATGGACCGTGTATGGTCGGATCCACGAGTGCCGACGGGCAGAAGTTTTCAGATCGTCAACAACACGTTCCCATCCGCCGCGAGTTCTCGGTTGGATGGGAACGTAACCGGACACCCTCTTGGAATATATGGAGAAGTTGCTCATGCGTTGGCAAGCACTTGGTAATCGGATGGTTTTTCTGCTGGTAGCCCTGGCTGTTGCGCTGGGCGGGTGGACGACGGCCAGCGCACAATTCGGCAGTACGGCGGCGGGAGTCGTGGTCGACGCCCAAGGTGTTCTTCAGAAGCGCGTGTTTACCGACCCGGGCGGACGCTTGATGCAAGAACGGATCGCCGCGGCCAAAGCGTCGCTGAAACCGCAACTGGCCAAGTTCAGCCAACTCCGGAAGATTTCGCTCAACCGTTTGGAAGAGGCCATTAGCGGGCGACAAAACGTTCCCACCGACGAAATGCGTTGTCTGGCCGGCCTGCTCCGCGTCCAGTACGTCTTCTACTATCCAGATTCCGACGACATCGTAATTGCCGGTCCGGCGGAAGGCTGGGCAACTAATGCGGCGGGCCGCATGGTTGGAATGACAAGCGGTCGGCCGGTAATCCAACTGCAAGACCTCGCCGTCGCCCTGCGAGCCTTCCCGCCCGGAAAACGCGGAACGCAAATCATCGGCTGCTCGATCGATCCCACCCAGGAAGGTCTGGCCGCCATGCAGCAATTCTTGCGGAGCATGGGCAGTCGGGCGGTTCCCGGTCAGACCCAATACATCGTCGACGGACTGCTGACCAGCCTGGGTTTGCAGAAGGTGAGCATCAACGGCATTTCGCCCAACACGCACTTCGCTCAAGTGCTGGTCGAAGCCGACTACCGCATGAAGCTGATCGGCATCGGGTTGGAGAAACCGCCCGTGAAACTGGTCAGCTACGTCGATCGCGCCAACCCGGCCCAGGTTTCCCGAAACGCCATGCAACGCTGGTTCTTCACGCCCGACTATAACTGTGTTCGCGTCAGCGAAGACGGCCTGGCGATGGAACTGGTCGGCGACGGCGTCAAGCTGATCGGCGAGAACGAGTTGGTCACGGCCACCGGGCAGCGGAAGGCAGCCGCCCGAGGCAGCCGCGCCAGCCAGGCTTTCGTCGCTAGCTTCACCAAGAAATACTCCGAGTTGGCCGAACGTTCGCCAGTCTACGCCGAACTGCGGAACCTGATTGATCTGGCCGTGGCGGCGGCCTTCATTCAGCAGGAAGATTACTACGGCCAGTCGGGTTGGAAGATGGAGCTACTGGGTGACGAACAAACGTTCTCCGTCGAAACCTACAATGCTCCGACCCAGGTCGCCTCGGCGGCCACCGCCCGATGGAAAGGCAATCGGCTGATGACGCCCATTGGCGGCGGCGTGGAGATTCGCGCGGCCAAGGCTCTCGATGATTCCAACCAGTTGGCCGACGAGAAGGGCAAGGTTGCCGAACTCCATAAGCAGACCACGCCCAAGCTGGCCAAAGGCCAGTGGTGGTGGGACTGAACATAAGGTCGGAAGTCGGAAGTCGGAAGTCGGAAACAAGACGGATTTTGTAGCGCAAGTTGGGCCGGTTCTTGCAGGAGAACCGGCCCTGCTTTTGCGCGCATACCGCTCCCGGCAAATCGTTGCCCGCGCGCTGTCTTGATTACCTTGGGTCGCCAGCTTATGATTGGCACATTGTTCGTTCGGGAAAGATGCACCATCGCAAGGAGAAGCCAGATGAAACGCTCACTCGCAAGCGGCCTGTTGTTGATAACACTGATCTTGCTGACCGGTCGGGGTATAACGCAGTGTTGCGAGGTGATGGGGTTCTCGTTCAACCAGCCTGTCTCCGGCCGGCACCTGTTTGCTGATTTTCGGCATCGAAGTGTTGCTCATCCTGACGGTTGGGGCGTTGTCCTTTATCCCGACAAATCGGCCCAACTCTTCAAGGAAGGCACGCTGGCCACGGAAAGCCCGCTGGCTGAGTTCCTAACCCACTATGAAGGCCTGAAAGCGGAAATCCTGATTGCTTTCGTGCGGAGCGGCTCCCCCGGCTGCGGCGGGCCGGCTCATCAGAATTCGCACCCCTTCCTGCGCGAGTGGAATGGGACCGACTTCGTGTTGGCCCATGAAGGCACCATCCACGACTTCCGCGCAAAACTGAAATTGGGTCGGGCAACGCCGTTGGGTATCAACGATAGCGAGTTCCTGCTCTGCTATCTTGTGGGGCGGCTCGACGAGGCGGGCATCAAGCAATGGGATAAGAACAGTTTCGAGTGGTTCGACAAGCTTCTCCAGCAAACCAGCGAGTTGGGCACCGTCACCTGCATGTTCTCCGACGGCGAATACCTATTCGTCTACCTCGACAAAAGAGACACCAACGACCTCTACCAGGTGCGGCGCGAAGCGCCATATGGCAAAGTCTATTTCAAGCACGAGAAGAGAGAAATCGACCTCGGCCAGGTCTACCCCAAGTCGGCCAAGGGCGTTGTGTTCGCCACCAGGCCCTTAACCAACGAGACCTGGAAACCACTTCGGGCCGGCACCCTGACGGTCCTAAAGAAGGGACAGGTCGTCTACACAACGGCCGAGTAGGGATGCGGGACAGGCTTTCGCGCCCCCCTGAATGGCGGACGCAGGAACACGTTTGTAGCTGGATTCGCAAGAATTCAGCCCGTGAGCGTAAATCCGTCTGAATTCTTGCGAATTCAGCTACCAACGTGTCACCGATCCATTGAGGTTCTGCAAACCCGTTCCTGCACCCCTAAATGGCGGCCTTCCCCTTGTCCGCTTGCCCGAATTGGCCGGGTGTATTAAGCTGTCTGTTTCACCAACTTCAAAGATCGTTAAGTTTTTGACAAAGTTTAGCGACCAACGGGAGCGGGTGTCTTGTCTGGGTGCGGCAGCACCGGTTTGGCTGGCGGCCCTGCCGCCCTGTTTCACTTCAGTCGCGTCTCTCGATCAGTCTGTTTTCCCATGAGCGATCTATTCTTTCAGCGCCTGTTTGCCGAGCGGATTGGCGGCGGCAACTACGGCAAGAGTACCGAAATATACAAGTTCGAGAAGATCAAACGGGCCAAGCGGAAAGCGCTGGCCGACTATCCGGACCGGGCGCTACTCGACTTCGGCATCGGTGAAAATGACGAGATGGCCGCCGAGTCGGTGCGGCAAGTGATGGCCGCCGAGATCGACAAGCCGGCCAACCGGGGCTACGCCGACAACGGCGTCGCCGAGTTCAAGCAGGCCGTCGCTCGATTCATGGCCCGGCAGTTCGAGGTCAAGCTCGATCCGGCCACCGAGATCAACCACGCCATCGGCTCGAAGCCGGCCCTTGCGATGCTGCCAGCCGTGTTTATCAACCCGGGCGACGTAACGCTGATGACCGTGCCCGGCTATCCGGTAGCCGGCACTCACACGAAGTACTACGGGGGCGAGGTGCATCGTCTGCCGCTTCTGGCCGAGAACGACTTCTTCCCCGACCTCGATTCGATTCCCGCCGATATTCGCGCCCGGGCAAAATTGCTTGTTATCAACTACCCGAACAGTCCGACCGGCAAGGTAGCCACGCGAGAGTTCTACGAGCGAGTGGTCGATTTCGCCCGGGCCAACGAGGTGGTCGTGGTTCAGGACGCCGCGCACATCATGTTGAGCTTCGAGGGCGAGCCGCTCAGCTTCCTCCAGATTCCCGGCGCGAGGGACGTGGGTGTCGAGATCCATTCGCTCTCGAAGGGCTGGAACATGATCGGCTGGCGGATGGGTTGGGTGTGTGGGCACGAGCGGATAGTCCGGGCGTTCTCCGACGTGAAGGACAACTGCGATTCGGGCCAGTTTATCGCCACCCAGAAGGCAGCCGCCGCCGCGCTTGACGATCCGGAAATTCCGCTTCAGACTCGCGAAAAATATCACCGGCGGTTGAAGAAACTTGTCGATGTGCTCGACCGGCTGGGGTTCAACTGCCGGATGCCCGGCGGATCGTATTTCCTCTACATGCCCAGTCCGCGCGGCGTGAAGGGTGGACCGACCTTCGATTCGGCCGAGGCGGCCGGCCAGTACCTGATTACCGAGCACTCGATCTGCACGGTGCCCTGGGACGATGCGGGCGCCTACCTGCGTTTCTCGGTCACTTACGAAGCGGCCGACAAACGGGCCGAAGACGCCCTGATGGCGGAGACCGAAAAGCGGCTTAAAGGGGTCGAATTCGTGTTCTAGTGGTCTGTCACATCCTCTTTGATGGGTGGTTACAGGGTGCCACTGCTGGCTTGCCCAGCAGTGTCTTGGCGGCGAGTGTACTTCGCACTGCTGGACAAGCCAGCAGAAGTGGCACCCATCACTTTGCCCGTGACAGATTACTGCTGGCGACGGAACAGATGCGCGGAGTGGGTCGAGGCACGAAACCCGCCCCGCCGAACTATCAAGCTATACTTGCAGTAATGAAGAGGTACGAAGCATGCGTTTGCGCGGTGTCTGTTTGATTCTATCGATCGGTGTGTTCTCTCTGCTGGCATCGGGCTGCGGCGACGGTTCGTCGAGCACGTCCGGTTCGGGCGCTTCCTATCAGCAGCAGGCGGCCAAGGCTCGGAAGGAGCCGTTGCTCGACCTTCGGGCGAAGAGGCTGATCAAGATCGCCCTGCGGCAGGCCAAGCACAAGGACGACTTCGGCGCGGAGAAAACGCTTCAACTGGCGGCCAAGGCCTGCGCCGAGGTCACGGTGCCCGACGCCCGGGCCGACGTCTTCTGCCGCCTGGCCGAGGCCCAGGTTAAGCTACGCAATCGGTCCGACGCCCGAAAGGCGCTCAAATCGGCCCGGGCGACGGCCGAGAAGATCGAAGACCCCGAGAGCAAGGCTCGCACCTTGGCCAAGATAGGCCAGGCACAGGGGGTGATGAAAGATATTGAAGGGGCCGTCGAAACGCTCAAGGTGGCCGAGGAGATGGCCGGCAAGCTTAAGGACCCGTTGGGTCAGACGGTCGTGCTGTGTACGATTGCCGGCGCGTATCACAAGATGGAAGACCAGCCGGAATCGGACCGCGTGATTGCCGCCGCGCTGAAGTTGGCCGAATTGATCGAGAACAACCGAGCCCGATCGAACTCCATCGCCGAAATCGCCGCCAAGCAAGCCGCCATGGACCAGAAGGAGGCGGCCGGCAAGACTTTCGAGTTGGCCCTGCAAGCCGCCCGCAAGATCGAGAAGAATTACAGCAAGGCCCATGCCATGGCCGACATTGCCGAGAAGCTATCTCGCGCCGGCTTCCACGCAAGGACGCACAAGCTGCTCGACGAGGCCGATCTGGTGGCCGACAAGATCCGCGAGCCCGACCTCCAGCAACAGACCATCCAGAAAGTTCGCACGCTGATGGGCAAGCTACCGAAAGCGGAGTAGTTGGTAGTGGATAGTTGGTAGTTGGTAGTTGGTAGTTTGGTAACACTTCAGCCGTCCGAAGCAATTGACCACGGATTACACGGAGAAGACGACGCTAGCGTCATTATTGCGCGCTTATCAACATATCCGTGGTTTGCTTCATTCGACTGAATAGAGGTTCATCCGGTTGAAGCGTAGCTGGGCCACGGGATCGCCAACATTAGGGTG
>CAZDHN010000245.1:0-8769 GCA_964505115.1 uncultured Planctomycetaceae bacterium | reverse complement strand
GGATGTCCGCCGCGAACTGGCCGAGGTCTATCTCGTGGTGGGTCGGAAGCATGAGGTCCGGGAGTTGTTCGCCGGCGGCGTACCGAAGGGAGCCGACCTGGAGAATCTGCTCGATCTGGTCCAGTTCATGGTCCAGCAGGAGTTGTTCATCGAGGCCCGCGCCGCGCTGGCCGACCGGCTCACTGCCGCTGGAGGGCAGAACGACGATCTGGGGAACCTCGATCTGCGTATTCTGCTGCTGTCGATCGAGCGCCGGCTGGGTAACCACGCCGCCGGAGAAAAACTGATCTCGCAATGCCGCGGCCTGGCCGACACGGGCGCAAGGTATCGGCTCTGGCTCGAGGCGGCGGTCCTCTTCCACGAAGACTTTGACACGGCCGAGACCTTCCTCGACGCCGAACGGACCCGGCTCGACGGCGATGCCGGGGGCAAGGACGCTACCGGCGAGTGGACCGCCCGGCGCCTGCAACGGCGGTTGGCCTATGCGGACGTGGCCTCCGGCAGCGGTCTCCGCGAGGAGGTCCTGGCGATGCTCGAAGCCGACCTGAAGCGGAAGATCCCGCCGAAAGACCGCGTCCGCATCCGCCGCCAGATGATCGTAATGCTCCAACGGGGCATGGGCCAGAGCGACTCGGTGCGGCAACAGTTGGAGAGTCTCGCCAAGGACGCTCCCGAGATGGCCGACGAGTGCAACGCGCGGTTGGCCGTGCTTCGCGCGCGAGGTAACCGGGCCGATCTGGCACAAGCGTTGCTGGGGAAAATCGATCTCTCCAAGATCAACGACGTCACTCTACTGCGAACCTTGTTGCCGCTGTACCGACCACAAGGCAGCTTCCAGAAACAGACTCGCACGATTCTCCACCGGCTGACCGAGCTCGAACCGTCAAATCGCAGCCACTGGGAACAATGGCTAGCCGCGCTGGCTCGGGCGGGCAACGAATCGCGGCTCCGCGGCGCGATGCGACGGCTATTGGCCGGGATCGACAAGATGCCGCTGTCGGACGAAACCCGGACGTTACTTGAGCAGCACGTTGCCGATTCCTACTGGCGCGAGATTGCCCGGCATCTGGCCGACGACCGCCCGGCAAGCCTCGGCCAGGTGTTGCCGCTGTCGGACGCCGTCGAACGCATGGCCCGCGACGACCAGCAACGGCTCTGGATCAGTTGGATTCGGGCCTACGTGCTGGGACGGCTCGGTCGCAACGAACCTCGGGATGAAGCAATCGCCGAGTTGGAGCGGATGGTCGCCAGGGTAACGCTCGTGCCCGTTGGGGAGAAGAAATCCACCGAAGAGAAACCAGAAGAAACGGCGGCGGCACCGCCAGCGCGGATCGCCTTTCCCGACGGGTTGACCGTTTCATTGGAAAACGCCCGCAAGCTGCTCGGCGAGGTTCCGATCGTTCGGCCCGTGTCGTCAAGACAAACTCGCGACGGGCCGTTGCCCGGATTTGCCGTCCGCTGGGCGTTCGAGATACCTAGCCGCGCGACCGTCACGGACGTGGTGCCCCTGGATGAATCGCGCGTTCTGATCTGCGATTCGACGGCAACGGCCTATTGCGCCGACGCGGCGACCGGGAAGCTGCTCTGGCAGCAGAGTATCCATTCGACCGCGCGGGCGGCGCTGAACCGGGCCGTGGCGTCCAGCGGAATCATGCCGGCTACGACGGGCAGCCCCCAGTTTGACGGCAAGGATCGGCTTTACGTCCCCGGCAACGCGGAAGTGATTTGCCTCGCGGTCGACGACGGACGGCTGCTCTGGCGGGCCGACGTGGGGGCGGTCGGCGCCGTCTCGCCGAAGGCGGCAGCCAATGGTCCCGCGGCGGCGGCCATCGTCTCCATCTTCCTCCGCGACGACGAGCTGCTCACCTACGAACCGGGCGGCGGCACTCTGACCCGCATCGATCCGGCCACGGGCAAGATTGTCTGGGACCGCGTGTTCACCGCCGACCGCTCGGTGCGGAGCGGCTGGCACAACGCCGGGGCCAGCCTCCGCGGCGATCGGCTGTTGGTCTACGGTTCACGCACCGCCGTGCTCGACGCCCGCACCGGCGAGGTCCTCTGGTCGTTCGAGCCGTTTCGCGTCCGCGAGTTTCCGGTCAAACTGAAGAGCCCGGCCGACGAACGCCCGGCGACATCCTCCCCCGTGGTGACGGGGTTCTCCCGGGGATCAAATCCGCCGTCGCACAACCCGTTCGGCGGTCTGGTTCACTCCGGCCCGATAGCTCACGCGCATGCGCGGCAGGCCGCGCGGCACATCGACTACTTGCGGCACCGGGGCGCAATCCCCGTCTCGCCGCGGGGCAGCGTCGCCTTGTCGCCGTCGGCGGTGGTTTGGGCGTCGCTTGCCCGTCAGGGGAGGGCCTGCTGGGCCCGGTTGACGCACCGCCACCTGCTGCTGTACGGCGGCTCCAATCTGCGGATCGTGCCGATCGAGTTCCCCCTGGCCGGCAAGACGGTCTCGGTCAACGGCCAATTGCTGGGGATCGCCGGGCGGACTGTTTGTATGATGTCCGGCAGCCAACTCAGGTTCATCGACAGCGGCAGCGGCGATCACAAGGTTTTCAACTGTCAGGAAGTCATCGGGCAACCGACGACGCCCTTGCAGGCGACGCTCGACGGCCCGCTGGTCTACGTCACCGGCGGTGGCGGCATTCTCTGCGTCAACGCGGCCAGCGCCGGGCGCGTGTTCCACGCCCCATGGCCGAAAGGGGCCGACGTGCCTGAGTTGGCCAAGCCGCCCGTGGCCGTTGCGGCGACAGCCCAATATCCCACGCCAGGATACGTCTATCGCAGCGTGCCATCACCTCACTACCCCGGCAGTTCCGGGATCATGATTCATTCCCCTTCGAGCCCGCACATCTATTCGAGCAGCGGCCACCCGGTAACCCAGCCCCCACCGCAGACACGCGTGTCGCCGACGATCAGCCGCGCGGACCGTGGAGTGCTTTACACCCTGGTTACACCGACACGGGTCGTGGCTTTGGTTCAACGGGAGACCGATGGCCGATAATCACACCGACGAGCTATTCGACGCGAAATTCCTCGGCCGGCTGCGGTCGTTGTTCTTCCGTCTCCGCAAGCGGCGGCAGTTGCAGAAGCGGGGCGTCCAGCCGACGCCGTCGGCCGGGTTCACGCGCGAGTTCAAGGATCACCGCCACTACACGCCCGGCGACGACTTCCGCGCGATCGACTGGCGGCTGTTCGCCCGGCTCGAGAAACCGTTCGTCCGCGTCTTCGAGGAGGTCCAGGAGTTCCACGTCCACATCCTGATCGACCGTAGCGAGTCGATGTGGGAACCTCACGGCGAGAAGCGTATCGCCGCTTTGCGCGTGGCGGTCGCCCTGGCCTACCTGGCACTCTCCGGCCAGCACCGCGTATCGATCCACAGCCTGGGCGACGGCCTGCGGCGCGAGACGCAACCGATGAAGGGCCAAGGGCACATCCACGTCCTGCTGCGGCAGATGGCCGAACTGCAATTCGGCGGGGTCACTAACCTCGTCGATTCGCTACGGCAATTCCGCCCCAGCCGCGACCGCCGCGGGCTGGTATTCATCGTCTCCGATCTGTTCGGTCACTCGCCCGATGAGTCGACCGAAGCTCTGCTACAGGCCACGCGTTGGCCGGCCGAGACCCACGTAGTCCACGTGTTGCACCCGAAGGAGATGCGCACGGACCTGCAAGGCGAGATCCGTCTGCTGGACGTGGAGACGCACGAGGTCCGCCGCATCTGGATGACCAAGCGAGAGCAGGCCCGGTACGCCAAGGCATTCGAGCAGTACATGGAAGACCTCTTGCGGTTCTGCACCCGGCGGCAGATCGACTACTTCCCCTGGACGACCGAGCAACCGTTCGAGGACGGGTTCCTCGGGTTGCTTTCCCGTGGCAATGCGCTGGCCGGGACGAGGTGAGGGGCAAAGAATGCGTTTTCTATATCCATCCTTATTCTGGGTCTGGGCACCGCTGGTGCTGGTGCCGATTGTGTTGTACCTGTTCCGGCCTCGGCCTCGGACGGTGAAGACGTGCACGCTGCCGTTTTTCAAACAACTCGCCCGCGAACATCAGGACACGGCCTGGCTGAAGTGGCTCAAGCATCTGCTCTCGCTGCTGCTGAGCATACTGGTGATCCTTGCCGCGGCCGGGGCACTGGCGCGGCTCGTGGTTGCCCCGGCGGCCGAGTCGGTCAAGACGGTCGTGATCCTGGTCGACCGGTCGGCCTCGATGGGGGCCAAGTTACCCAAAGGCACCACGCGATTGGAGGAAGCCATCAAGGAGGCCAAGGGGCGTTTGGCCGGACTGCCCGCGGGCGTCGGTGTGGTCGTGATGGCCTACGACAGGCGGCCGGACGTGCTGCTGGCCCGATCGATGGACCATCGCCGGTCGCAGCGGGCGCTGGGCTCGATGGCCGTCCGCCCGATGGCCGCCGATCGCCCCGCCGCGCTGCAATTGGCCCGCCGGCTTGCCGCGCTGGAAACCCCGGCCGCCGTCTGGCACCTGACCGACGCGGTCGCCAAAGCGCAACCACGCGAGGCACGACCAGCGGAGACCGGGAAGCCTATCGGGGAAGAAGACAAGACTGGCGGCGTGACGATCGAGCAGATTTGCGTCGCCCTGCCCAAGCCGGTGAACGTCGGCATCACGGCGTTTGAATTGGCCCGACCGCCTCTAGAGCGCAAACGGCTCGACGCCTTCATCCAACTCCATTGCGCGGCCGAGAAACCGGTCGAGGTCGAGATGGAGGTCCGGCTCGACGGCCGCCTGATCGAGACGCCGCGAATCACTCTCAAGCCGGGCGGCCGCCAGAAACTGCTCCGCTCGATCGAGGGCTCAACCGAGACCGATCGCGTGCTCACGCTGAAGGTGACCGCCGCGGGCGACGTGTTGTCGGCGGACGACACGATCCACGCCCGTGTTCCCCGGCTACAACGGGTCCGCGTGCTCTGGATCAGCGACTCGCCCGACCCGTTCACCGAACTGGCCCTGACCACACTGGCGGAGGGCGATCTGGAGGTGCTCCAGGCAGGGCACGCCGCGTGGCCGCCGAAGAAGCCCGTCGACATCGTGATCTTCGACGGTTGGCTGCCAAAGAAATGGCCCACCGATTTGCCGGTGATCGTCATCAACCCGCCTCGCGGCTTGGGGCCGGTCCGTGCGGTCCCGCTCGAGGTCGGCCTGCCCCTGGAGAACCTGCGGGCTCCGCTACCCGAGCACCCGGTGCTCTACGGCGTGGCCAGCGGGCGAATCGCGCTGACGCAAACCGCCGTGGTCGACGCCGACGGGCTGCTACGGTCCCTCTGGGTCGGCAGCAACGGACCCGTGCTCACCGCCGGCGAAGTTCGCGGACAGCGGCTGGCTGTCTTCGCGTTCAGTCCCGAACGTTCCGAACGGCTCCCGCTGACAAAGTCCTACCCGTTGCTGATCGGCAACGCGATCTACTGGGCCGCCGAGGACCCGTTGGTTTCGAACCGTGGGATGAACCGGCGGACCGGTGAACTCGTCGAGTTGCCGGGCAAGCAAATCACATGGCGGGTGCCCGACAAGGATAAGCCCGAAGAGACAATCGTGCCGGTTGCCGGCCGCGATGTCGAACTCGACCGGACGGGGCTTTGGCGGACCGCCGACGGCCGGCAAGGTTCCGCGTCGTTGCTGTCGGTTGAAGACACCTTGCTACCCACCCGGCCGGACGACGTGACCGGTGAGCAAGCGGGCGGGTCGGCGACGACGTCGTTGTTGCGCGGCGACCTGGCGCCGTTGCTGTTGTGGGGCGTGTTGGTTTTGTTGATCGCGGAGAGTTGGATGTATCATCGATACGTGGCGTATTGAGTGTCATGACAACATGGACTGGATGCACCCCTACTACATCCTGATTGCCGTTCCGGTGGTGCTACTGTTATGGTGGTTCCATCGCCGGT
Organism: uncultured Planctomycetaceae bacterium; assembly: GCA_964505115.1. Classification (GTDB taxonomy): domain Bacteria; phylum Planctomycetota; class Planctomycetia; order Pirellulales; family Thermoguttaceae; genus CAZDHN01. The sequence continues at coordinate 2,860 of CAZDHN010000245.1, read as the reverse complement.
CGCTTCGTCCGATGGCGGAGCCGCGGCGTCGGGCACTGCTGGCCGTGCGTTGCACGCTGGTGGTGGTGACGTTGATTGCGCTGGCCGCGCCCGCCTGGCAGCGTCAGAGCAACCGGCAGGCGGTGATCTTCGTGATGGACCATTCGCAGAGCCAGGGCTCCGCCGGCATGAAGGCCGCCCGCAAACAGGCCCAGCGGTTGGCCGACCGGTTACCGGGCTCGGCGCGGGTGGGCTTCATCTCCGTCGGCGAGTCGCCCGTTGTGCGGCAGGCGCCCAGCCGCGATTGGAAGCTCCCCGAGATGGACGAGGCGTTGCTCGAAGAGGGCGGTGGGCGGAGCGACTTGGCCGCGGCCGTCTCGCTGGCTTGTGGACTTTTTCCGCCGGGATATTCCCGCCGCATCGTGCTGATCGGCGATGGGCAGCAGACCCACGGCGATTTGGAATCGGTCGCGCGTGTCGCCGCCACCGCACACAAGGTAGTCATCGACGCCGTGCCGGTCGCCGGCCGCTGCCGCCCGGACGTTCGCGTGGTGCGACTGGTCAGCAACAAATCGCGATCCGACGAAGGGGCCAGCCTCGAACTCCGTGCCGATCTGGAAAGCTCCCTGAGCGGCGAGGGGACGATCCGCCTGTTCGAGAACGGCGTGGAGGTCGAGTCCCGGCCGTTGCGGGTCGATGTCGGAGAGCAACGTAGCGAAACGTTCCGCCGCGCGCCCGAGGAACGAAACCTCTACACCTACCGGGTCCGCGTCGAGGGTTTCCAGCGCGACGCGATCGTCGACAACGACGAAGCGATGGCGCTGGTCGACGTCCGCGGCCAGCCGTTGCTGTTGTACGTCGAAGGAGAGCCGGCCGAGGCCCATTACCTGGTCGAAGCCATGGCCAAGGAGGGCATCCGGCTGCAGGTCCGCGCGGCCGAGGCCTTCCCGCAATCGCTGAAGGAATTGGCCGGCTACGACGGACTGGTGCTCTCCGACGTGCCGGCCTATAAACTGTCCGAGCGTTCGATGAACATGGTCCGCGACTATGTCGAACAACTCGGCGGTGGATTCCTGATGGTCGGCGGCAAGAACTCCTTCGGCGTGGGCGGATACTATCGCACGCCGATCGAGGACGTATTGCCCGTGAAGATGAAGGCACCCGACGCCGAGGAACGCTTTGCCACCGCGCTGGCGTTGGTGATCGACCGTAGCGGCTCGATGAACGGGCAGAAGATGGAGATCTGCAAGTCGGCTGCGGTTGCCACCGTCGAACTGCTCGGCCGTAAGGACTACATCTGCGTGGTCGCATTCGATTCGGCCGCCCACGTGATCGTGCCGATGACCCGGGCCGATTCCAAAGGCACGATTAACGCTCAGATCGCCACCTTACACGGCAGCGGCGGCACGAACATACAGCCGGGCATGACCGAGGGCCATCGGGCACTGGCCGACGTGAAGGCCAAGGTCAAACACATGATCGTGCTCTCCGACGGCCAGACCTCCGGCGGTGGATACCAGGCGATGGCCACGCGGATGCAGTCGGAAGGCATGACCGTCTCGACCGTGGCGGTCGGCTCGGGGGCCAACGGGGCCTTGATGCAGACGATAGCGTCGGCCGGCGGCGGGAAGTTCTATCAAACGCTCGACCCGACGAACATCCCGCGGATTTTCACCCAGGACGCGATGGTCCACATGGGCCGACTGATCCGCGAGGAGGCTTTCGTCCCCAAGCAGGCCGAGCGCCACCCGATGCTCAAAGGCTGCGACGTCAGCGCCGCCCCGACGCTGCTGGGATACGTCAAGACCAACCGCAAGGCGATCGCCCAGGTACCGCTGGTAACCGATCTATCCGACCCGCTGCTGGCCCATTGGCAGTTCGGCCTGGGTAAAGTCACCGCGTTCACGTCCGACTGCAAGTCCCGCTGGTCGGCACTATGGATCACCAACTGGCCCGCCTACAACCAGTTTTGGGCTCAAGTGCTGCGCGAGACGGCCCGCAAACCGCAAAGCCAGACAATGGACATCCTGTTGCGGAGGCGATCGGCCGAGGCGGAAATCGTTGTCGATCTGCTCGAAGATCCGGCCCGCTTCAAGAACGACGCTTCGGTCACCACGGACGTCTACTTCGTGGCGGCCGGGGCACTGGGCTCCAGTATGGAGCGGCTCCACCAACTGCAACTCCAGCAAACCGGCCCCGGCCGATACGAGGGCAAGTTCGTCCCCGAGGAGCCGGGCGTCTATCTGGTCCGTGCCCGTAGCGGCGCCGAGGTCGTCTCGGCCGGGCTGGTCCACGCACTCTCCGGCGAGTCGGCTACCGGACGCGTCAACCGTCATCTATTGGAGGACGTCTGCAAGCTGACCGGCGGAACGTTACTAGACTCCGCCGCCGACACCTGGACGCCCATCGCCACCGGGCAAACGCACCTCGACGAGTTGACGCCGTTTCTGTTGAAACTCCTACTATTGCTGTTCCTTGCCGACATCGCCATCCGCCGCTGGGAGAACCTACGGGGGATGATCTTCATCTTCCGCGGAGACGCTTAAGCCCGCGAGCCGCGAGGCTTGTCCCCGTGCGGTCAACAGACTGAGACGACACTCAAACTTCTTGAATATCTGATTTTCATCGCTTCCGAACCTCGGAATCTCGGCCGGACCCGACCATCAAGTCAGTGACGATTGAGCCGAGACTAAGAGAATTCGCCCTCGTGTTTGGGTTGTCCCAAAAAACGACCTGGTCTATGTGACCTATATGGATGGATCGATCTGCCAATACTACCGACCGATTGGGTGCTCTCACGCGTCGAGCGGCAGACCGCAGGCCTGAAGATGGCATTTGTGTACGGTGTAATCATGCTCATAGGTGTAAGGGTTAACCATCT
>CAZDHN010000244.1:0-8793 GCA_964505115.1 uncultured Planctomycetaceae bacterium | reverse complement strand
AATTTAGCCAAAGCGACCTCTTGGTGTACCCTCAATTGTGATTTGCGGCACTAGCACTTCGTCTCTCGGTCGTCAATCAACCGAAAGGGTTATTTTCGCCTTTTTCCGGAAAAATATCTCCCCGGGGGGGCTGGCCATTCCCGAAATACGCGGACGCCTTGTTACCAACAGCGCCGCAGTATAGAAACAGGGGGTGGCCGTTCACGGGGGACTGTCCCCTTCGGCGTCACGGAAGGGGACAGGTCCATGTTTTCGGCCAACGCTGAATCCAAAAATGCATCCATTGGCCGAAAAATGGACCAGTCCCCAACTGGCTTATCGCGAGACAAATTATGAACCGTGTCCCCCCAACAGAGCTGGTTGACCGGATTGCCGTGGTGACCGGTTCCTCCCGGGGTATCGGTCGGGCGATTGCGCTGGAATTGGCCTCCGCCGGCGCGGCGGTGCTGGTTCACGCTCGATCCGCCCGGAAGGCAGCCGAAGCGGTCGCCGAGGAGATTCGTTCAGCCGGCGGCCTGGCCGAGGTCGTCATGGCCGATCTGGCCGACCCGGCCGAGCAGCAACGGCTGGTCGATCGGGCCTGGCAGTGGCGAGGCGGCCCGCACATCTGGATAAACAATGCCGGGGTCGATATCCTCACTGGCGCGCAGGCCGCCCAGTCGTTCGACGAGAACTTGCAGTCGCTTCTGCGGGTCGACGTGACCGCCACGATACGTCTTTCCCGGCTGGTCGGCCGGAAGATGAAGGACGCCGGCGGTGGGGTGATTCTGAACATCGGCTGGGACGGGGCCGAGCGTGGCATGGCGGGCGACAGCGGCCAGTTGTTCGCCGCCAGCAAAGGGGCCGTGATGGCCTTTTCGCGCAGCCTGGCCCAATCGCTGGCGCCGGAAGTCCGCGTCAATTGCCTCGCCCCCGGTTGGATTCACACCGCCTGGGCCGAGCAGGCTTCCCAGTATTGGCAGGATCGAGCACGAAGCGAGAGCCTGCTGAACCGTTGGGGTACACCCGACGACATCGCCCGCGTCGCCCGATTCCTCGTCTCACCCGCCGCCCAATTCATCAATGCCCAAACAATCAACGTAAACGGCGGCTTTGGGAAAGCTGAAAGCTGAAAGCTGAAAGCGGAAAGCTGAAAGCGGAAAGCCGTTTGCACCATCGCAACTATCAACTATCAACCACCAACTACCAACTATCAACTACCCCCCTTCTCATGTCAACAGCCTCCCAACCGTGTCCGCTGGTGGAAGAGATATCGCCGATGCCGGACGCGGAGGAGGTGTTTTTGCGGTTGTGTGGTCTGCCGCATTGCCTGTTTCTCGACAGCGCGATGTTCGATCCGCGACTGGGGCGCTATTCGTTCGTGGCCGCCGATCCGTTCGACTATCTGGAGCTGCCGGCCGACGGACCCGATTGCCTCGATCTGCTCGCGCGACGGATGGCCGACAAGCCGGCGGCCCGGATTGTTGGTCTGCCGCCGTTTCAGGGCGGAGCGGCCGGCCTGTTCGCTTATGACCTCGGCCGTCAGATGGAAACGTTGCCACGCGCGGCGGTCGACGAGTTTGGCGTTCCCGCGCTGGCAGTCGGCTTGTACGACGTGGTCGTGGCTTTTGATCACGTCGAGCGGCGAGCCTGGATCGTCTCGCAAGGGTTTCCCGAAACCGACCCCGAGCGCCGCCGCCGTCGGGCCCAGCGGCGTCTCGCAGAGTTTCGGCGACGCTTGTCGTCTTCGGACGGCCCGGCCGGCGAGCGGCCCGTGCGGCAGTCGCGGCTGCCCGATTTGAATCTGGCGGAACTGGCTCCGCAGTACGCGGTCGACGGAGTGGCCGGGCTGACGAGCAATTTTTCGGAGGCGAAGTACATCGCCGCCATCGGCCGGGTGATCGAGTACATATTCGACGGTGACATCTTCCAGGCCAATCTGGCCCAGCGCCTGCTTCATCCGGCCCGAACCGATTCGGTTGCGCTGTACCTGCGCTTGCGCGAGCGGAACCCGGCCCCGTTTGCGGGCTATTTCGACCTGGGCGATTTTCAGGTGGCCAGCGCGTCGCCGGAACGCTTCCTGCAAGTGGAAGACGATCGGGTGGAAACGCGGCCGATCAAGGGCACCCGGCCCCGGACCGGCGATCGGTCCCGTCGCGACGAACTTTGCCAGAGCGAGAAGGACGGGGCCGAGAATGTGATGATCGTCGACCTGCTGCGAAACGATCTCTCCAAGGTCTGCCGGCCCGACAGCCTGCGGGTTACGCAACTGTGCGAATTGGAGACCTACCGCTACGTGCACCATCTGGTTTCGGCCATTTGCGGCCGGCTGCGCGAGGAGTGCGGGCCGCTGGACCTGTTGCGGGCGGCGTTTCCGGGCGGCTCGATCACCGGTGCGCCGAAGGTTCGCGCCATGGAGATCATCGCCGAGTTGGAACCCAACGCGCGCGGGGCGTACTGCGGTTCGCTCGGTTACCTCGGGTTCGACGGATCGATGGATCTGAGCATCCTGATCCGAACCATTACCGCCGGCCGCGGATGGTGGCAAGCCCCGGTCGGTGGCGGGATAGTGGCCCAGTCGCTGCCCGACCAAGAGTACCAGGAGACTTGGCACAAGGCCGAAGGGTTGATTCAGGCAATGACGGAGAATGGCCAAGGCAGGGATTATCAAGCCAGTTAGCCGTTCGGCGCTTTAACGGGGAAGACGGAATAAGGCCACGGATGAAACACGGATGAAACACGGATACAGAAAGCAAGACGGGTGTTTCATCTCGATCCGTGGTGACTGTTCACCACGGATCAAGGAAAGAGGAACAGAAGATAACGAAGGCAACGAAGATGGAAGTAATAACTGGAATCCAACGGCTGACGGGACAACCATCGGTAACAACGATTGGCAACGGGGAGTGTGTCCTCTTCGTTTGCTTCGTTACCTTCTGTTCGATGGAAACCGCGTTCACCTGCTGGGACCGTTCTCACTTCGTCAATGGTTACTCCCGGATAATGTCATCTTCATCCGTGTTCAATCCGTGTTTCATCCGTGGCTAGGATACTTCCGTAAGCGGCTAGGATTAGAGTAAAGTGTTTCAATGATTCTATTGATCGACAACTACGACAGTTTCGTCTTCAACCTGGCGAGGTATTTCGGGCGGTTGGGGCAGGATACGCGCGTGGTTCGCAATACGGAGATCGACGCGGCGGCCGTCCGCGCCATGCGGCCCGACGCACTGGTTATCTCGCCCGGACCGGGCCGGCCGCGACAGGCGGGCTGTTCGTTGGAGGTCGTCGGCGAGCTGCACGCCGAGTTGCCCATGCTGGGCGTGTGTCTCGGGCATCAGGTGATCGCCGAGGCGTTTGGCGGGCGCGTGATTAGGGCCAAGGAGCCCGTTCACGGTCGCACGTCGGTTGTGCGGCACGACGGTCGCGGAATTTTCCAGGACCTGCCCGAGGAGATCATCGGCTGCCGATACCATTCGCTGGTCGTCGAGGAGGCTTCGCTGCCCGATTGCCTGGAGGTTTCCGCCCGAGGCGACGGCGACGTGGTGATGGCTCTTCGCCATCGCGAGTTGCCCGTGATCGGGTTGCAGTTTCATCCCGAGTCGATCCTCACCGACAACGGCTACGCGCTGCTTGCGGCCTGGCTGCGGCTGGCCGGTTTGCAGGTTCCGGCCGAGATACCCACGATGGATAGCGAACTTGACGTTTCCGTCCGCCGGTCGGGGCGTACTCATCACGCTCCGCGTGATGCAGGTTCGTCACGCGGAGCGTGACGAGTACGGTGTTCTAAAACAATCAAACCCCCGCGTTAAAGTCCTGTTAACGATGTCGACAATATCCAACATCTTCCGCCGCTGCGTGCCCACGCTGGTTCTGCTGTGCCTGGCCGGATGTTCCGGCGGCGATGCCGATCCCGCGCCAAAGCGCGAAGTGTCGAAGCCCAACCGGCAACCGCCCGCGCCGCAACAAGCGAAGGAGGAACCGGGCGTCGACTGGCCACGGTTCCTGGGGCCCACGGCCGACAGCAAATCGCCGGAGACGGGCATCGTTAGCGATTGGGGCCCCTGCGGGCCGCCCATTGTCTGGCAGCGGGAGTTGGGTGCCAGCTACGGGATCGGCTCGGTGGCCGGCGGCCGCTACTTCCAATTCGACCGCCACGCCGACCAGGAACGGCTCACCTGTCTCGACAGCCGCAGCGGCCGCTTCATCTGGAAGTTCGAATACCCGACCCAGTACGAGGACCTGCTCGGATACAACAACGGCCCGCGCTGCTCGCCCGTGATCGACGACGGGCTGGTCTTCATCTTCGGGGCCGCGGGTATGCTGCATTGCGTTCGGGCCGACGACGGCCGGCCGGCGTGGCGGGTCGACACGGCCGAGCGCTTCGGCGTGGTGCAGAACTTCTTCGGCGTGGGAAGCTCGCCCGTCGTTTGCGGTGAGTTGCTGATCGTGCCGATCGGAGGCAGCCCGGCCGAATCGCAAAACGTCGGGCGCTTCGATTTGGATCGCGTGATCGGTAACGGGACGGGCATCGTGGCCTTCGACAAGCGAACCGGCGCGGTCCGCTACGCAATCACCGACGAGTTGGCCAGCTACGCCACGCCCCAACTGGCCACAATCGACGGCCGGCGCTGGTGCTTCATGTTCGCCCGGGGTGGGCTGGTCGGGTTCGAGCCGATGTCGGGCAAGGTCGACTTCCATTACCCCTGGCGCTCCACGCTTCGCGATAGCGTCAACGCCGCCACGCCCGTCGTGGTCGCTGGCGAGGTCTTCATCTCCGAGACTTACGGGCCGGGCAGTTCGCTGCTTCGGGTGAAGCCAGGCGGGTACGACGTGGTTTGGCGCGATCCGCCCGGCCGCGACAAGGCCATGCAAATGCACTGGAACACGCCCGTCTATCACAAGGGCTTCCTCTACGGCTGTAGCGGACGGCATTCGGCCAACGCCGAACTGCGTTGCGTCGAGTGGAAGACCGGCAAGGTGATGTGGAGCGAGCCGGGCCTGCGCCGCGTGTCGCTACTCTACGTCGACGGGCACTTCATCAGCCTGGGCGAGGGCGGCGTGTTGCGCTTGATTCGCGCCACCGAAAAATCCTACCAACAAGTCGCCGCCACCGTGCTACGCGACACGCCCGACGGCCCACTCCTAATAAAACCGCCCGCCTGGGCCTGCCCCATCCTTTCCCACGGCCTCCTCTACGTCCGCGGCGCCGACCGCCTAGTCTGCATGCGGCTGGTGCGGTAGCTCGCTTTTGTTTCTCTCGTTACGATGCTTTGCGTCGTAACGCACGTTTGGCCGCTTCATCTCGTTACGACGCTTCCGCGTCGTAACGCAAGCGTGACCGCTTTGCGGTCTTGCGTCAACACAACTCGTTGCGCTACGGTAAGTCCCGCTTCAGCGACGCGAAGTCTCGCGACATGGCGTTCCCACGCGAAGCATGGGAACGAGATGTAACGGCAATCTTCAGACGCCCGCTCAATTGTTGGACGCATGCTTCAGCCGTCCACAAATTCCCATCGGCCGTCACTCGCGGCTGCAAGTTCTTATCCACGGACACCTTACAGCATTGGGTCATTGGCGATCTTACATTTCCGAAACTCCTGTCAAGAGAATTGTCTCCCGTCATCCGCCGCTGTAACTCTCGAAGCCACAACAAGTTACAAGCGTTTGAATTGTTGGACGTTTTGGCCGCCCCAAAATCCAACAATAGATATCACGCGAAGTCGCCAAGACGGATCATTCACCACATGATCGTAACCCGAAGCGTAAGCGAGGGACGCCAAACGAGTCTGGTCCTCCACGCGTCACGCTTACGATGAGACAGCCAAGCCGTCGTCGAATTGAGAAAGAGCAAGGCCTCTTCACGGCACAACACGGCATGGTGAACAAATGTACCAAATCGCCCACCGCTTGTCAAACGCGGAATTGGCCACCCGCGCGTGTGCCACTGGCTCCGCCAGTGCTTTGGGCATTTCCGGGGTATCTCGTTACGATGCTTCCGCGTCGTAACGCACGCCCGGCCGCTTCGCGGTCCCGCGTCGTCGTGGCCCGTTGCGCCGCTACAACGACGCGAAGCGTCGAACCCGTCCGTTCCCGCGCGAAGCATGGGAACGAGGGCTACCCGCTCAATAATTGCCCCGGATGCTCCGGAAAATCCACATCTTGCCAATATCGGTATTGTGTCCCCGGAATTTTGCGCATTTTCTGCCCCGATAATGGATTGCCGCCCTTTCTACCCGAGAGCGGCTAGCCCGTTGCACCCCTGCGACTTACGTGCTAGCATTACCGTTATCGTGTGGAACGTTATCGGGCGTCGGCGCGCCCGGTTAATAGTTGTCGGGTGCGCAATAAACAGTAGTTGGGCAAGAAAGGGAATTACCTACGATGAGAAAGATGGCAGAGGACGCAGCAAAGCGTTTCTTTGGTCGGCTCTGGGATGACTTCCTCGGCTACTTCCGCGTCTACGATTACATCAAGCTCAAGAAGGCAAGCCTCACCGGACATTCCGTGTCCGTACCTACTGTCGAGAGCTTTTGGTATTCGGTTCTCGGCGACAGGTTTGCGGGAGACCGGGAGTCGAAGCATCTCAGGCTTCGCGACGGCGATGTTGTGAAGTTCAAGGACGTTTTCCTCACCGACTGGGCCCCGAAGCTTCCAGGGCAGACATGGACACTCGATGGAGTCGAGGATTTCGCCGAGGCCCAGGAGCACTTCGATGACATCCTGGAGGTCAACCAGCTTCTCTATGCCGTGTTGCCACCGGCGAGCAAGAAGCGTGTCGTAGAAGCAGGCTATGGCAGCATTCGAATTGCCCGCAGGTCTCGAGATACAGATCATTTCATGTACATGAGTCTTGTCAGCAAGGACCACTGGCATTGCGATCTTGGCATCCCGGTTGTGGTCTCTCGTCAGGTATACGAGCAGTTCTACACCCATGCCGAACATGGAGCTCCTTGGTTGCGCGAGGTGGAAGGCGTGCTGCATCTGCACGAAGACTTGCCATTTGAGATGCTCGTCCCGAGGGCAATCGGAGCACAACTCTCGCCAGAGTCAGAGGCAACTCTGCGCTACCGCGGGGGACTTCCGCGATGTCATGTCCATATCGTCTCTCCTCTATCGGTTGACCCGACATTCAACGACTCGCACCCATCAGCGACAGCGTGGACGCAGTTCGAGACGACGCGTCGCAGAGAGCCTTACCGATACACCTATACAATGTTTAATCCCTCTTCGCCCGATAGCACAGAGGCGGCCGTCGCGTTCATCAAGCGGTACGTCCACAAATACGATGGAAGGCAAATCATTGCGGACTTCGATGCCCAGCGGCCGAAACTTGATGCATTGCTTCCTCTCACAACTTCCCCGCTGAGATCACGTAAGTTCAGACCAGAGATTGAGCGCCTCATCGCCAATTACAACGACTGGATCAGGCAAGAGATGAAACGAGTGGCCGATTACAGGTAGTGACCCAACAAGACAAATACAGCGTACGCGGTAAACCTCGCCGGGTGCCACTCGCCCGTGGCCTCAAGCGAAGACGTCTCGGAATCAAAGGGGACGGGGTATGAATAACCAGGATAAGAACAAAGCGGATATCCTTCTCAGCCTCAGCAAGATTGGGTGGGACAACTTTGAACGTCGGCGAGCGCACCAGTGGAAGTTCAATATTAGCATTTGGACGGCGTTTTCAGCCTTCATCGCAATAGTCGTCACCAGAGGTCCCGTTGCCATGCCTTGTGAATGTCTGTATATCTGCTTATCAATCGCCATTTGCCTCGCGGTTACGCTTGCGCATGGGTACTGGTTGCGGAGTGTCAGAGCGAGAGATCGGCTCGACAAAGACATTGCCATTTTCTTTGAAGGCCGGATCATGAAGCTTCTTCAGGTGGAGTATCCGTCGGACATAAAAGACTTAAAGCGGGATGTGAAAGATCGTGACTATTGGTCCCCAGTTGCCTGCACTGTCATAACTGTCACTTTGGCGCTAGCTGCAGTCCTCGTGCTCTTTCTCAAACCCATGTGAACGGCTTTGAACAACGGAACGAAACGACCCCTTTAATCTTCCTGCAAGGACCACACCCGATCATCATTTGGAATGGTTCGACCATGGTTCCGCGCAAGCCAAGAATATCGCTGGCTGAGACGTACCCGGAGTTGGCTGCGGAGTGGCATCCCGACAAGAACGGGAGTCTGACGTCAGATCAGGTTGGCCCCAGCAGCGGGATGAAAGTCTGGTGGCGATGCTCTAAAGACACATCGCACGAATGGCCTGCCGTGGTTAAAAAGAGGAGCAAGCGGAGACAAGGTTGTCCGTATTGTGCCGGGAGGCTCGCGACTCCGACCAACTCGCTTCAGACAATCCACCCGCATATCGCTCAAGAGTGGCATCCGCAGAAGAACGGGGATCTCACTCCGAACGATGTGACTGTGGGAAGTGGAAGGAAGGTCTGGTGGCAGTGCTGTACAAATCCATCACATGTGTGGCGTGCCGCTGTTTACAGCAGAGTAGCGGGCAGAGGCTGCCCAATGTGCGCCGGGAAAATCGCAACTCCAGCGACTTCACTTCGGACACTTCGTCCGGATCTTGCGGCAGAGTGGCATCCGGATAGAAACGGTGAGCTTACACCGGATAACGTTACCTCGGGTTGTGGAAAGAAGGTCTGGTGGCGGTGTTCTGAAGATCCGTCCCATGAATGGCCAGCGACTATCCTCAGTCGATCCCACGGTAGCGGCTGCCCAATGTGTGCCGGAAGAGTTGCTACTCCTAGTGCCGCAAATCACAATTGAGGGTACACCAAGAGGTCGCTTTGGCTAAAT
>CAZDHN010000243.1:0-8794 GCA_964505115.1 uncultured Planctomycetaceae bacterium | reverse complement strand
CGCGGCCGGGTCCTGGAGTATCTTGCTCCGGCCGTTGTCGAGGATGATTACGTAGAGCTTGCGGCCGGGCGTGGCGCCGTGGATCAGGTGCGTGTAGCTGGTCAGCTTCTGGCCGGTGCCAACCCGGGCGAGAAGTTGCAGGAAGACGGGCAGGTGGTCGATCCGCGGGAGGATCTTTTCCATGCCCATCAGTGCCACGTGGATCGGCGGGGTGGAGGTCGATAGCCCCACGTTCCCCTCGTTCTCCACAATGGCCAGCGTGCCCGTGTCGGCAATGGCGAAGTTGACGCCCGACGTGCCCATGTCGGCCTGGAGGAACTCTTCGCGAAGGTGACGTCGGGCGATCTGCGTTAGCTTCTCGTGCTCTTCGCTAAAAGGCTCGCCGAGCTTCTCCTGGAAGAGCCGACCCACGTCGGCGGCCGAGAGGTGCAAGGCGGGCGTGACGATGTGCGTCGGGCGCTGCCCGGCAAGCTGCACGATGTACTCGCCCAAGTCGGTCTCCAGCGCCTGGATTCCGGCTGCGGAGAGCGTGTGGTTCAGCTCCATCTCCTCGCTGACCATCGACTTGCCTTTTACCACGCGCTGAACGTTATGCTCCCGGGCGATATCCAACACGTACTGGTTGGCCTCGGCGGCGTCCTTGGCGAACAGCACGGTGGCACCCCGGGCCGAGATGTTCCGCTCGAACTCGACCAGCAGCTTGTCGAGATTGGCTACCGTGTAGGCCTTGATTTGCCGGGCCGCCTCGCGCCAATCTTGCCAGTAAGGGATGGCGCCGGTGACCTCGCTGTTATGCTTGGTCGACCGCTCGGCCGCGGCAGCCAACGACTTCGAGCCGTCGGGCTTGTACAGTCCGGCCGTCTGCTCCTTGAGGAACGGAGCGCCTTCCAGATGCAGGTCTTTGGTTGGCATGGCTTTGTCTCTGTGTTTGTTACCGTTTGGGCGACAACTATAAAGCCGCGACCGTTGGTCGCGCGCGGGACAAGAAACGTTCAGCGCGACCAACGGTCGCGGCTTTATATTGTTACTCCTCGGCCACCAGTAGTTCGGCTATGTGTTTTATTTGGATGTGACTCGTTGCCGGGTCGCGGCGGAGTATGCCGTCGATGTGCATCAGGCAACTGGTGTCGGGCGAGACGACCACGTCGGCGCCGCTGGCCACGATGTTGGCCACCTTGGTCCGGCCCATCGAGAGCGATACCTCCGACATCTTCACGCTGAACGTGCCGCCGAATCCGCAGCAGTCTTCCATTTCGGGCAGCTCGCGGTACTCCAGGTCGCGGACGCTCTTGAGCAGTTCGAGCGGCTGGCGGACGATACCCAACTCGCGTCGCGTGTGGCAACCGATGTGCATGGTTACCTTGTGCGGGTAGCGGGCGCCCGTGTCGGTCACGCCCAGCACGTCCACCAGGAACTCGGTAATCTCGAACACTCGCCGACCGACATCCACTACCGCGGGGTCCGGGTCGACGTGCCCGAAAAATACCCTGGCCATGGCCGAGCAGGACCCCGACGGCGAGACGATCCACTTGTACGGGGCGAAGGTTTCGGCGAAATGCCGGATCACCTTTCGGGCGTCGTCCCAGTAGCCGGAGTTGAAGGCCGGCTGGCCGCAGCAGGTTTGCTTGTCGGGGAAGACGACCGGCACCCCCAGTTTGGTGAGCAGTTTGGCCGTGTCTTCGGCCACCTTGGGATAGAATTGGTCGATGTAGCAGGGGATGAACAACGCTACCGGCTCGCCCGGCTGGTACGTCGGATGCTTCGGACCGGACGCTGTGTTCTGTTCTGGCTGGCTCATTGGCTCGTTGCCGCGGTTTGAGAGAGACGGATCGAGATCAGCCCTATTTATAGTATCTCGGGTGCCGCCTGACCAGCGGCCGGTCACGCGGCATCGTTCCAGGGTTGACGCCGGGGGGAGCCGTGGTAGCATGAACGGGTTTGCTCTAGTGGTCGGCCACGGGCTAATTGCTGGGTGGTTGCAGGGTGCCACGGTTCCTATTGGGAGGCCCTTTTATGTCGAAACCTCGCGCGTGGATCTGCTGGAGCAGCGGCAAGGACAGTGCTTGGGCACTACATGTCGTCAGGCAACAGAACGAGGTCGAAGTTGTCGGCCTGTTGACGACGGTCACCGAGCCCTTCGATCGGGTGTCGATGCACGGCGTTCGGAACGAGGTGCTGGTTGCCCAGGCCGAGGCGGTCGGGTTGCCGCTACGGCGCGTGCCGATTCCCGCGACTTGCTCCAACGAAATTTACCAGGAAGCCATGCGTGGTGCGGTAGCCGATGCGTGTCGGCAGGACATCGAATATATGGTCTTCGGCGATTTATACCTGGAGGACATTCGCGAGTATCGCGAGCAGCAACTTGCCTCCACCCCGCTTTCGCCCATCTTTCCGCTTTGGGAACGACCGACTTTGGAACTGGCCGAGGAGATGATCGCCTCCGGCCTGGTCGCCCATCTCACCTGCCTCGATCCGCGACGAATGCCTCGCGAATTGGCCGGCCACCCATTCGATCGCGAACTGCTCGGCGAACTGCCTTCGGACGTCGATCCTTGCGCCGAGAACGGCGAGTTTCATACGTGCGTGTCGGCCGGTCCCATGTTTAGCAGTCCGATTGAGGTGGAGTTGGGGCCGGTCGTCGAGCGAGAAGGCTTCGTCTTCGCCGATCTGACTCTTGCCCGTTGACACCCACCCGTGCGACCGGGGATAATATGCGATGTTTCTATTGGCCCTTGCATAGCCAATGACCGAGGGCGAAGCCCGGTTCCCTGGTGGAACCCCCTTGAGCCGCGCATTGACTATGCAAAGATCAATAGTACTCAGTAACACGATGTTTGATGGGTGCCACTGGCGTCTCGCCAGTGCAATTCCAACCGGAGCTTGCTCGTTATTGCTCCAGGAGATCGTTGTGCGTATGTGCGGCCACAAATGGGTGTACGCGGAACGGTTCTAGGACCGTCAACGAGCAAGCTCCGAACCGTTCAGCACTGGCGAGACGCCAGTGGCACCCATCACTTTGCCGAGTGTACCATGCTCATGTCAAAGCATTCACCCTTGATCGCTCTTCTCTTCTTGGCCGTTCCGGGCCTGTCGCTCGATTTGGCCGCGGCCGAGCCGGCCCGGCGGATCGTCTCGCTGGCGCCAAGTGTTACCGAGACGCTGTTCACGCTCGGGCTGGGTGATCGGGTGATCGGCGTGACCGATTTCTGCAAGTATCCGCCCGAGGCAAAGAAGCGGCCCAAGGTGGGCGGCTACTTCAACCCGAACTACGAAGCGATCATTGGGCTCTCGCCCGACGTGGTCGTCGTGCTGGCCGGACGCGATAAGACCGAGCCGGCACTTAAAAAACTGGGCCTGAAGACGCTGGTCGTCGAGCATCGGACCGTCGAGGGGATCATCGGGTCGATCACCACTATCGGCAATGCGTTCGGTCGGCGGGCTGAAGCCCAGCGGATCGTCGCCGACATCAAAGCCCGGCTGGCACGAATCAAGAAGAAGACGGGCGGCCGAGCGCGACCGCGAGTCTTGGTTTCAACTTGGCGCACGGTGGGCACCGGCCGGCTGGTCGACATCTACGCCGCCGGCGCCGACAGTTTCTTCAACACCATCCTGCCAATGGCCGGCGGCCAAAACGCCTGCCGCGTCGCCGCTTCCTACCCGAAGGTTTCCGTGGAAGGCGTGATGACGATGAATCCGCGGGTGATAATCGACATCCTGGCCAAGGAGACCCAGGGGAAACATTCGGCCGAGACGATCCTGGCCGACTGGCGTCAAGCCACCGGGGTGGAAGCCGTTCGCAACGGTCGCGTTTACCTGCTGGACGACGACTTCGCATTGCTGCCCGGCCCACGCTTCGTGGAACTGGTCGAAAAGCTGGCCCGGCTGATACACCCGGAAGTCGATTGGCGGCAACCATGAGCACGACTTCCGGCGAGCCGGTCATTCGAGTGAGCGATTTCTCCTTCCGCATTGCGGGCAAGGAGATCCTTCGCGACGTTTCATTCGACGTGGCCGACGGCGAGTATCTATCGATCGTGGGTCCCAACGGGGCGGGCAAGACGACGCTGCTGAAGTGTCTCGATCGCTTGCTCACCGGTGGCAGCGGGCGGATCGAGGTTTGCGGCCGTCCGCTCCAAAGCTATCGCCAAAAGGAGTTGGCCCGACTGATCGGTTACGTACCGCAGGCCGACGGTCACATACTTCCCTTTACGGTCGGCCAGTTCGTGCTGATGGGTCGATATCCGTACCTGAGCCCCTTCTCGTCGATCGGCAAGGATGACCGTCGGGCGGTTGCCGAGGCGTTGGAGATGACCGGCACGTCGGAGTTCGCCGACCGCATGTTGGAGACGCTCAGCGGGGGCGAGCGGCAAAAGGTGTTCATCGCCGCCGCCATGGCCCAAGGCGCCAAGATCCTCCTGCTGGACGAACCGACCTCGTTCCTCGACTACCATCACCAGGACGATATCCGCGCGCTGCTGGCCCGGGCGAACCGCAAGTCGGGCGTAACCGTCGTTTCGGTCACTCACGACGTCAATCGGGCGGCCCTGGAAAGCCGCCGCATTATAGCGCTTCGCCGGGGAAGCATCGCCTTTAACGGCACGCCCCGCGAGATTATGAACCCCGAAACGCTTCAAGAAATCTACGGATCGTCGTTCCTGCTGGTCGATCACCCGTGCGTCGGGCTGCCCATCATCGCTCCCAACGTGCCGTCGGAAGGAGACGCATGAGAAGGCCGCTCGTTCTGCTCGTTCTGATGCTGTTGGCCGTGGCCGTGTTTGCCGCCGCGCCGTTTGTCGGGTCGTACGAAGTGCCCGTCGACACGCTCTGGAACGACGCCAATCAGGCGGCCTCGACCGTCCTGTGGCGGATTCGCATCCCCAGGGTTTGCATTGGGTTCCTGGCCGGCGCGGCGCTGGCCGTCAGCGGGATGGCCTTCCAGGCAATGTTCCGCAACCCGCTGGCAACGCCCTTCACGCTGGGCGTGGCAAGCGGGGCCTCGCTGGGGGCCGTGCTCTACATCCACCTCGGCTTGAGCTTCGCCGTGTGGAAGATATCGGGCGGATCGATCTTCGCGCTGGCCGGGGCCATGCTCTCGATCATGCTGGTCTACGGCCTTACCCGGGTGAGCCGCGGCTTCTCGACCGCCACCATGCTGCTGGCCGGCGTGGCTATCAGCTTCTTCTTCTCCAGCCTGATACTCTTCCTGCAATACCTGGGCGACTTCACCGAGACCTTCCGCATGATCCGCTGGGTAATGGGTGGGCTGGATCGGGGCGTGGGGTTCGACGACGTGCTGAGCGTGCTGCCTTGCGTCGTGGTCGGCTGCCTGGCCTTTCTGTATCTGACCCATGACATGAACCTGCTGAGCACCGGCGAGGAGCTGGCCGCCAGCCGGGGAGTCGAGGTTAATCGCACCAAGTTGATCATCTTCCTGGCCGCCTCGCTGATGGTCGGCGCGGTGGTGGCCATCTGTGGGCCGATCGGGTTCGTGGGCCTGATGGCGCCGCACATCTGCCGCCTCTTAATCGGGCCCGACCACCGCTACCTGACACCCGCCACGCTGCTGTTCGGCGGCACGTTTCTCACGCTCTGCGACACGCTGGCTCGAACGGCCATGGCTCCCACCGAATTGCCGGTTGGCATTATCACGGCCCTATTGGGCGGCCCCTTCTTCCTCTGGCTCCTGCTGGGCCGTTCGGTTCATGCGGAGATTTGAGGGGCGAGAAGAAGAGTTGGTGCCCGCGCGGCAACAGTAGGGACTCGGAGCCGCCCCGTCCTCGGGGCGAGTAGCGTCGGGGCATCGTAACTCGCGGCGAGGACGCCGCGGCTCTCACCCCTGGCCACTGGCCCCCAACAACGGTGCCGGAAAAATTATCAAGCCTCCCGGCCCAGACAAGCTATAGTTGAATCGGGCTCTACTCCCGACGCCGTTCGGCCGGGCAGTATCGTTTGTACGCTTTGAAAGGATCGCACGAGATGAGAAACATCGCATTGGCGGCTGTAATTGTCCTCTTGGCCTTGTCCATGGCCCCGTCCACGGCTTCCGCCGCCTGGACATACGTCGGCCCGGCTCCGATGATCGTGCCGGGACCCGTGCCCTACACGGTGAACTACGCTCCGGCTCCAATGGTCGCGCCGGCACCAGTGCCGTATGTGGTGAACTACGCCCCGGTTGCAACGCTATGGGGTCCCGTGGCTCCGCCGGTCATGGTTCCCGGCCGGGTTGTAGTGCGTCGGGTGCCCGTCGTTTACGCGCCACCGGCTCCGGTCGTCTACGGATCGCCGGCTCCGGTAGGCTATGTGCCTCCGGTTCCGGTAGTCTACGGGCCGTCACCCGTGGTTCGCTACAAGGTCTACTATCCCGGCATGCCGGTCCGCAACACACTTCGGGCCATTCTGCCGTAGGTCGTCAGGTTTCAACCAATAGCCATCGAAGGCCACATTGCCCAGCAGCTAGCTCGCCGGGCAGTGCGGCCTTCTTCTTTAGTGTTCGAGCCGCCGGGTGCCACTGCTGGCTTGCCCAGCAGTGCAAAGCACAATCGCCGCAAATACACTGCTGGGCAAGCCAGCAGTGGCACCCAAATCGCGTCGTGACTCGCGGTGAGGGCACCGCGGCTCGGATATACGGCTCGCTCAGCCACCAGCCACCCAACCGCCGTGCCGGCGCTTGCATCGGGTGGCAATGCTCGCTAGGCTAACAGTCGTGCGTACTTCCCTCCCCTCCAAACAACCCGCCAGCGAGGATTATCGCGATGAAAACCACACGGAGATCTTCCGTCACGCGACGTGCTTTTCTCAAACAAACAGCGGCCGCGACCGGTGCGGTGTTAGGCGCGCCTTACGTGATACCCGGCTCGGCACTGGGGGCCGACGACGCCGTGGCGCCCAGCAATCGGATTACGGTGGGCATGATCGGCGTGGGCCGGCAGGTGCTTGCCTACAACTTGCCGCAGTTGGTGGCCGAGCCCGACTGCCAGGTGGTCGCCTTGTGCGACGTCGACCGCTGGCGATTGGCGGTGACCAACGACCGGATCAGCACGATCTACGGCGGGAAGCGTCGTTGCGGCGAGTTCGGCAACGTCGCTCGAACCACCGATTTCCGCGAACTGTTGGGCCGAAAGGATGTCGACGCCGTAATGATCTCCACGCCCGACCATTGGCACGTGCCGATTGCAGTGGCGGCGATCGAGGCCGGCAAGGACGTGGCGTTGGAAAAACCGATCACCCGCAGCATTGCCGAGGGCCGACTGCTGAGCGATCTGGTAACCAAGCACAAACGCATCTTCCGCGTCGACAGCGAGTTCCGCTCGAAGCCCGTCTCCGTGAAGGCTTGCGAGCTGGTCCGCAACGGGCGTATCGGCAAGGTCAAGCGAATCATTTCGGGCGTCCCCGGCGGCCTGCTCAACTCAAGCCGAACGCTCACGTCGCCCAAGTATGTCGAGATGCCGGTGCCCGAGGAACTCAACTACGAGATGTGGCTCGGCCCGGCCCCGATGAAGCCCTACACCGAACAGCGCGTGCAACAGATCAAGGGCTACGAGCGGCCCGGCTGGATGAACATCCTGGACTATTGCGACGGAATGATCACCAACTGGGGTACGCACCTCAACGACATCGTCCAATGGGCTAACGATACCGAGCGGACCGGGCCGGTCGAGGTGGAAGGCACGGGGCGGCGGCCTCCGGCGGGCGGGCTGTTCGACGTGCTCATGCAGTTCGAGGTGAAGTACAAGTATGCCAGCGGCATCGAACTGCTCTACCGGACGGAACGTCCCTACGTTCGCTTCGAGGGGACCGAGGGTTGGGTGCAAGTGAACTATTTCCCGACGAATATCGAGGCGGAGCCGAAATCGCTGCTCGACTCGAAGATCGGTCCCGACGAGATACACTTCCCCCTAAAAGGCGACAAGCGCGACTTCCTCGACTCGGTCAAATCGCGCCAGCCAACCATGGAGGATGCCGAGGTGGGGCACCGCACCACGTCGCTTTGCCACCTGGGCCACATCGCCGTACAGGTGGGTGGAAAACTCAAGTGGGACCCCGACGCCGAACGCTTCACCAACAGCGACGAGGCCAACAAGCTCATCGCCCGACCGCCCGGCCGAAAACCGTGGGCGCTTTGAGATCGGAAGTCGGAGGTCGGAGCCAATTGCCCGGCTCATGCACGGGGTTCCAGCGGCACCAGTTCGGCGATTTGGGAGGCCTTTTCGCTTCTCATCGCCTGCCAGAGATCCCAATCTTGCTGCAGGCCGAGCCAGAACTCGGCCGACATGCCGACGACCCGAGCCAGCCGCAGGGCCGTATCCGGCGTCACCCCGCGCCGACCGCGGATGATTTCGTTGATGCGTGGAAAGGATACGCCGAGTCGAATAGCCAGCGCGGATTGTGTGATACCCAACGGCTTCACGAACTCCTCCAGCAGCATTTCGCCCGGATGAGTGGGCGGCCTCTGCCGCGGCAGTCGCCTAGAAACCTGCCTCGCCTCGTCACCGCCATTTCGGTCGGAAGCAGGTTTATTGGACTTAGTGGTAGTCCCCGATTTCGACTTCGTCGGCATTTCCGGCCTCCCAGTAAAAACAGACGCGGTATTGGTCGTTGATTCGGATGCTGTGCTGCCCGCTTCGGTCCCCTCGCAGCCGTTCCAGCCGGTTTCCAGGTGGAATCGCCAGTTCCCGCAGATCGTCGACCCGGTTGATCTGATCCAGTTTTCGCCGGGCGACGGCCCACAAGGCCCTCGGGCACAGCTTCCGGGCGGCACGCGTATCCAGCCCGTCAAAGATGTCTTCGGTCCCGC
>CAZDHN010000242.1:0-8825 GCA_964505115.1 uncultured Planctomycetaceae bacterium | reverse complement strand
CCAATATTCCCCAGTTTACCCAGTCGCCTAACTTTTCATCAGCCCAGGTCAGGGGTCAGGGGTCAGGGGTCAGGGGTCAGGGGTCAGGGACGAGGGACGAGGGACGAGGACGTTGCCAAGTTTTACCTCACTATCAACTACCAACTATCAACTACCACCAAAGGTATCCACAATGCGATCCACGCTGTTTGTCGCCACGTTGATGCTGATCGGCTCGAACCTCGCGGCGGCGGAAGATAACCCGGCCCCGGACACCACCGGACTGACCCAAGAGGAGATCAAAGAGGGCTTCGTCAGCCTCTTTGACGGAAAAACGAACGAACACTGGCAAGGGGCGATCAAGGGATACGTGCCAGAAAACGGGCTGCTGGTCTGCAAAAAGAAGGGTGGCGGGCGGCTGAATTCAGTCAAGGAGTATGCCGACTTCATCTTCCGCTTCGACTTCAAGCTGACCCCGGGCGGTAACAACGGCGTGGCCATCCGCGCGCCGCTGGACGGTCGGCCCTCGCGCGACGGTATCGAAATCCAGATACTCGACGACACCTCGCCCCGTTATACCAAGCTGAAGCCCTACCAGTACCACGGCTCGATTTACGGGCTGGTGCCGGCCAAACGGGGACATCTCAAACCGATTGGCGAGTGGAACAGCCAGGAGATCATGTGCAAGGGCCGCAAGATCAAGATCACCCTGAACGGTACGGTCATCGTCGACGCCGACCTCGCCAAGGTCGACGGAAGCCACTGGGACGGCAGCGGCTGGAAACGCGAGAAGGGCCACATCGGCTTCATCGGCCACGGCGAACGAATCGAACTTCGCAACATTCGGATCAAGGAACTGTAAGCCCGGCGAAAAGGGTGCCACTGCTGGCTTGTCCAGCAGTGCGAAGCGCGAAGCCCAAAAGACACTGCTGGGCAAGCCAGCAGTGGCACCCTGACCTCGTTCCCATGCTTCGCGTGGGAACGGCCTTTGCCGACGCTTCCGCGTCGCTGGAAATGTCACGGGTTACGCCACCGCGGGACCGCGAAGCGGTCGTACTTGCGTTACGACGCGAAGCATCGTAACGAGATTGTGCAGCTCCCCTCACCACACGAATATGTCTTTCACGGCCAGCGAGAAGCCGGGCAGCAGGGCTTCCTCGGTTAGCGTGTCGTCTTCCCCAAAGACTCGCGGCTCGACCTCCAAGCGATAAACGGTGACCGTCTTGGTTGCCGGATCAACATCCCAGGCGACCAGCGAACCGGCGGCCAGATAGTTGTGTATCTTACTCTCAATCTCCTTCGACCGATCATCCGGCGAGCGAATCTCCACGGCCAGGTCGGGTGAGCCGGGAAAAAAGCCTTGCGGCGGAACAGGGGGGATTCGGCTCCGTTGCACGAAAGACACGTCGGGAGAACGCACCGTGTCGGGGAATCGCTCCAGAATGAAGCCCGTGTCGCCGGGAAATACCATGCCAAGCTCGTGTTCCCGCACCCAATGAAACAACGCAAAATGGATGCTACTCTCGACCCGGCCGTGAAACGAACCAGCAGGTGTCATCATCACCAGTTCTCCTTGCACCAATTCGCACGGGTCAAGGTCGGCCGAGGCACGGAGCAGTTCGTCCGCCGTCTTGATTGCTTGAGTTCTCGTGGGCATTGGTTTCCTCCGATATTGGTGGTTCTCTCACCACGTCACGCTACCAGCAAGTCTACCCTGGCCAGCCGCTTCCTGCAACATGGTCCAACGCCCCGGACCTGCCGAGACCGGGACCTCGTTCCCATGCTTCGCGTGGGAACGGCCCGTGCCGACGCTTCCGCGTCGCTGGAAGTGTCACGGGTTACGCCACCGCGGGACCGCGAAGCGGTCGTACTTGCGTTACGACGCGAAGCATCGTAACGAGGCTGTGGTCCAACGCCCCGGACCTGCCTCGCCCCACCCCCTCGCGCCACGGAAGGTGACAGGTGCATGTTTTCGGCTTGCACTTCCAGCGAAATGGACAACCGACCGGCCGAAAAATGTACCAGTCCCCGGCGTGAGGCAACCGTCAATAATATGCTCTTGCCGCCGTCGCACGGTACGCCCATAATGGGCCGACCCGTTTCTTTGCATCGCGAGCAAGCGCATGACGTCCGTACCGGCCGAAACCCCGGCAAAATTGAACCGCCGCGAGGTTTTCGCCTGGGCGATGTACGATTGGGCCAATAGCGCCTATTCGACCCTCTCGATCACCATACTCGTCTTCTACATCAAGGAGGTGGTCGTACCCGGCCGGCTGGGAACCGTCGTCTGGGCCTGGGGTATCTCGCTGTCGATGTTGACCGCGGCCGTGCTCTCGCCAATACTCGGGGCGATGGCCGACGCCAACGCCGGCAAGCGACGCTGGCTGGCCGTAACCGCGCTATCCGGCGCCGGTTGCGCCGTGCTGCTGGCATTCGTTCCGCCGCAATCCGCCTGGCTGGTAATCTCGCTGTTTGTGGTTACCTGCCTGATGTTCGAACTCTCGTTGGGCTTCTATAACGGTTTCCTGCCCGAAATCGCCGGCGAAAAGGACCTCAACCGCGTCTCCGCCTGGGGATACGCACTGGGATACCTGGGCGGGGCATTGGCGCTGTTGCTGGCGCTGGGTGTGAAGATCTTTGGCGAGTCGCTCGGGCTGCCCGAGGTCTCCGACCAGTTGCGGGCTGGCATCCTCATCATGGGGCTCTGGTGGGGATTGTTCACCCTGCCCACGATCTGGATCCTTCGCGATCGCGGTATCGCCCCGGAAAACAAACTGCCACCGATCAAGGCCATTTCGCAAGCGATCGGCGAGGTGGGGCACACCTTGCGCAATATCCGGCTTTACAAAACGCTTTCGCTCTTCCTTCTGGCGTTTCTGTTCTACAACGACGGTATCCAATCGGTGATTAGCCAGTCGTCGACCTTTGCCATCGACGTGCTGAGCTTCTCGGTCGGCGAGCTAATCATCCTCATACTCGTTATCCAACTGGTCGCCCTGCCCGGCGCGCTGCTGGTGGGCCGCCTGGCCGACTGGATCGGGCAGAAGCCCACGCTCGTCGGGTGCCTGGCCGTTTGGATCGCCTTGATCATCGCGGCCTACCATATCACCAGCAAACCGCAGTTCTGGGTACTGGGCGTGGTGCTGGCGTTTGTGATGGGTGGCACGCAATCTATCAGCCGGGCGATAATGGGCCTAATGACGCCCGTCTCGCGTTCGGCCGAGTTTTTTGGATTCTTCAACTTCTCCGGCAAGGCGACCAGCTTCTTGGGCACCTTCCTCTTCGGACTGATCATCGCCCAAACCGGCGATCCCCGACTGGCCATCCTCAGCCTGCTTGTCTTCTTCCTCGTCGGCTGGGGCATCGTTGCCTCGATCAATATACAAAAAGGACGCCGCGAAGCGATTGAATCACAGTGATCGATTGCCGATGTGGCCGAAACCCCAACCAATCGAAGTGTAAGTGCAAGGCACCACCGTTGACAAAAGGGGCCAGGGACCAGGGACCAGGGACCAGGGACCAGAGACGAGTGAAACATCGTCCACCGGGTTTTTCTCGCCCCTGGCCCCTGGCCCCTAACCCCTTCCCTGAGCGTACACAACACTAATCGTCCTTGCACTTTGAGTTAACCACTACCCCTGGATTCACATGCTTCTCGGAATAGAAATCGGCGGAACGAAACTGCAATTCGGTATCGGCTCGGGCGAGAGCACCGAGCTGGCGGCGATTGAACGCGTGGATGCCCAACCCGATCGCGGCGCCGAGGGGATCCGCCGGCAGATACTCGAAACGGCCGGCCGGCTCGTGGAACGGCACGACATCTCGGGCGTCGGCGTCGGGTTCGGCGGACCGGTCGATACGGCCACCGGGCGTACGATCAAGAGCCATCAGGTCGACGGCTGGGACGACTTCCCCTTGGCCGACTGGTGCCGGCAACATCTCAACCTACCCACCGTGGTAGCCAACGACTCGAACCTGGCCGGGCTGGCGGAAGCTCGACTGGGGGCGGGACGGAAACACCGCATCGTCTTCTACACTAACGTGGGCAGCGGTATCGGCGGCGCGCTGGTGATCGACGGCGAGGTTTACTCGGGCCCGGCCGGCACGGCCGTCGAACCGGGACACTTGCGACCCGGCCCTCAAGCCGAACATGCCGATCAAACCGTCGAATCGGTCGCCAGCGGCTGGGCAATCGCATCGGCCGCGCAAGCCCTGCTTACCGACCCCGGCGCGCATTCGCTTCGCTCGATGAGCCACGAGAACCGGCCGATGGATGCCGAATTGGTCCGCCAACGATTGATCGAGGAGGAAGAGGCCGCCGAACAAGGCGCCGCCGACTTGCTGGCGCGGTGCGACGGAGACATCGAGCGGATAACGGCAAAGATCGTCGCTCAGGCCGCCGCGGCTGGCAATCGGGCCGCAAGACAAATTTTCGACCGCGCCGCCCGGACGTTTGGTTGGGCTATCGCGCAGGTGATCACCATCACCGCGCCCGAAATCGTGATCGTCGGCGGCGGCGTGTCGCTGGTCGACGAGCGGCTATTCCTCGCGCCGGTCAGGCGCTACGTCGACCGCTACGCCTTCCCCCCCTTGCGCGACAGTTTCCAGATCGTAGCGACCGAATTGGGCGAAGAGGTTGTCGTCCACGGCGCCCTGGCACTGGCCGCCAGCCGCCGCGAGTGACGAGTTCCTGGGTGGCGCTGCCAAGAAAAAAGCACAGTCCGGGCGGCCCTTGTTAGGGCCGGCACCGGACTGTTTCCCCCCCTGGGAACATGCGATCTCGGACAGTCTCGTACCGATTTGATTCGTGGGGAGTGATCAGGCTGCCTGTTCTTAATGCCACCAACGCCACAACGATACGGAACCGTTCCGAAAGATGGTGAAGCTCTTGATGATGCTTCCCGTTGGTAACAAAAGTAGGTCAACTGTCGTCGTAACGCACCGTGGCGGAGCTGCCGCTCCGCCTCCCATCGCACGACTCCAC
Organism: uncultured Planctomycetaceae bacterium; assembly: GCA_964505115.1. Lineage (GTDB taxonomy): Bacteria > Planctomycetota > Planctomycetia > Pirellulales > Thermoguttaceae > CAZDHN01. The sequence continues at coordinate 3,862 of CAZDHN010000242.1, read as the reverse complement.
GGCGAGCCCCCCCGGGCAGCTTGCGCCTTCGCCGTAAACATCGTGCCTCGATAATCTAAGTGATCGGTCGCTTAACCGTTCTCACTTTGGCAATCTTTGCCGATTATGCCGATTCTATCGGCAATTCCAGCCGGCCGCCCTGGGCGACGAGCGAGAAGTCTCGATACCGAGCAGCCGCTACCCAACCTCCCCATTCTTTCCACTTACCCCTTACCAGTCTTTCCAGTCGTTTATTCTCATAAACTTTGACGATTATACCGATTCTGATGAGGATGTTATGGGGATTCCCCTCTATCGCTTCGGCATACCCACGAGGAACACCACCGGTGGCTAAAACGAACAGTTTCGCCTACGCGTTGACCAGATCGCCAATCTTATGGGGCGGATTGGCCGCCGGCGGATTCTATGGGCTGATAAGAGGCGAGATCCTGAAGAGTCCGTTCGTCGACCGCTATTTTGACAGCCATCCGGTTGAACACGTGGCCGTGGTGATGTTCTTCGTAGGCATGGCCGCTTTGGCGATCAAGCTGATCGACATCATCTGCCAGTACCAGGGGCTCTCGGAGCCGCTGCTTCCGCCCATCCCCAGCGGTGGCCAGTCGGTCTCGGACGCCCACGCCATGGCCGAAGAGCTTGAAGAAATGCCGTCGCATCGATGGGACGATTACCTCGTCCGCCGGCTGCGCGAAGCCCTGGAGCACGTCCGCCGACACGGCTCGGCCGATTCGCTGGACGACCAGCTTCGATACCTGGCCGACGTCGACGCCGCTCGGCTGCATGGCAGCTACGCCCTGGTTCGGGTAATCATTTGGGCGATACCCATCCTGGGCTTCCTTGGCACGGTGATCGGGATCACGCTGGCCATTGCCAACCTGTCGCCCGAGGCATTGGAGACCTCACTGCCGGAAGTTACCGCCGGACTCGGGGTGGCCTTCGATACCACGGCGCTGGCACTCGGGCTTTCCATCGTATTGATGTTCTCCCAGTTTATTACCGATCGGGCGGAGACGGCTCTATTGGATCAGGTCGACAAGCAGGCCGACGCGGAGATGGTCGGCCGATTCGAGCAGACACCGGCCGGCGCGGACGGCCAAGTGGTCGCCGTTGGGCGAATGGCCGAGACGATGATCCAGGCGGTCGACAAACTCGTGCATCGCCAGGCGGAACTCTGGCAGGCGTCTATCAACGCAGCCCAACGGCACTGGGCTCAAACGGCCGACACGGCCGGCGAGCAATTGCAGGTGTCGCTATCGGGCGCGTTGGCCGAGAACCTCAAGCTGCACGCCCGGGCAATTGCCGCCGCCGAGCAATCGCAAGCCGAGCGGAACTATCAGCATTGGGAGCAAGTGCAACGCTCGCTGGTGCAGTCGACCGAGGCAACCGCCGCATTGCAGAAGGGGATAGCCGGTCAGGCCGACGTGTTGGGCCGAGCCTGCGAGGCCGCCGCCGACGTGGCCCGACTTGAAGACTCGCTCAACAGGAACCTGGCCGCATTGGCGGGTTCGAAGAACTTCGAGCAGACCGTAATGAGCCTGGCGGCGGCCATCCATCTACTAAACGCCCGGCTGGGTGAGACGCCGGTCGACGCGCATTCGGTCCAGCTCGATTCTACCCGGCAAGCAGGTCATGCCGCATGAAATACAGGGCGGTAGCACGGGGGCGAAGCGGCCGGCAGGATGCCGTTCGGGTATCGCTATTTCCATTTCTTGCCGTGCTGATCAGCACGATGGGCGCGTTGATCCTCTTGCTGGTGGTAATCGCCCGACAAGCCCGAGTTCAGGCCGCCGAAGCGGCCCAGGCTGAAACCGCCTCCGTCGATACCGAGCTTGCCACCGAGTTGGAAATGGTCCGCTGGCGGATTTCCGAGTTGCACAAATCGCGGGATAAGACCGAAGCACAACTGGCCGAATCGCGGCTTGCGTTGGGGCAGATTGAGGACCACTCGCGTCGACTGCGCGAGCAACTAGCCCAACTCGAATCGATTCGGGCCGAACTCGACGAGTTCCAGACGGACGGCAGCCGGCGGCATGAGGAGTTGCAGGTGGAAATCGCCCGACTCAAGTCGGAGATTTCCGAAGCCCAGCGCCGGCTGGCCGAGGCCCGACTGGCGGTCGGGCGACGCGGCAAGTCGTATGCCGTGGTTCCCTACCGGGGTCCCAATGAAACGCAGCGCCAGCCGCTTTACATCGAGTGCCGGTCCGATTCGGTCGTTATTCAGCCGGAAGGAATCGTGCTCGGCGCGGAAGATTTTACGGGGCCGCTGGGGCCGGGCAACCCGCTGGCGGCCGCGCTTCGGGCGAAACGCGAGTACTACAAGAGCCGGCCCCAAGTCAACCCGGACGACCTGGCCGAACCCTACCCGCTGCTGTTGATTCGCCCCGACGGAATCTCGGCCTATCTGGCCGCCCGAGCGGCAATGAAGTCGTGGGGCTCCGAGTTCGGCTACGAACTGATCGACGATGATTGGAAGCTGGAGTTCCAACCGCGTAATCGCCAGTTGGCCGAAACGATGCAGCAAGTGGTCGACACGGCCCGGGTTCGCCAACAGCGCCTGATAGCCGCCGCGCCCCGGAGTTACAGCAAGTCCGGCCGACGAACCGTGTACACGGTCGGGCCAAACGGCGGCGTTGTGCCCTACGGCAGCAGCGCTCGCAGGCCCCCCAGCCGGTCGCATGGCGGATTCGACACCAAATCCGGCAGGGGATTTGGTGATGGTTTTGGCAGTGGATCGGGTAAAGGATTTGGCGATGGATCCGGCGATGGATCCGGCGATGGATCGGGTAATGGATCGGGTAAGCCATCCGGTGGAAGATATGGCGAAGGATCGGGTAGCAAAGCGGGCACGCCATCCGGTGGAAGATATGGCGATGGATCGGGTAGCGGATTGGGTGATGGATCCGGAGACGGGCCCGGCCAGCAACTCGGTTCGCCGGGTAACGGGCAGCCCGGCACATCGGGCGGCGGCGGTTACAGTGCTGGAACTTCGGGCGCGGACGGTCCAGGCGGCAAGCAGTCGGGTAGCGGCAATGGAAGTCCCGGCGGATCATCAGTGCCGCCGGACGGAAGTGGCGGAGGAAATCTTGCACGGGCGGGCGCCGGCGCTAACGGATCAGCCGGCAGTGGTGGATCGGGGCAAGCCGGACAGCCGGGCAGCGGGCAATCGGGCAGCGGGCAATCGGGTAGCGGCCAGCCGGGCGGTGGGCAATCGGGCGACTGTCCAATATCGGTTGGCGGGGTGCCGGGCACGCCGGAGCCGGGCAGTAAGATGTCGTCAGGCATGCCGTCGCTGAATACGACGTTATCGCCCCCGCAAAAGTCGCGCCGGCCGAAAAGTCTGGCTCAAACCAGAGGCCGCGATTGGGGACTACCCGACGCCGGCGCCGGAGCCGTGCCTATTACCCGACCCGTCCGAGTCGACCTCTACCCCGACCGCATGGAAATCGTGCCCGAGCGGGGGCTGGGTGGCGGCAAGGTCATACAGATGAGGCCCCGGACCGAACAGAGCGTCGACGAGCTTGTCTCGACCGTCTGGAAGCAGATGGACCGTTGGGGTATCGCCGGCCGCGGCATGTACTGGCGTCCCATCCTGAGTTTCCACGTACAGCCCGGCGCCGAAGATCGCTTCGCCGAGCTGGGCACCCTGCTCGATGGCAGCGGCCTGGGCATACAAAGAAAAAAGTAACACGCATATAAAGCCGCGACCGTTGGTCGCGCTTAGTCCGCGGGGCGATGTTCCCAACACGCCGGGCAAGCCCCAATACCGTTGAATTATCCGTAACTGCATTGCACACGGTATGTTAGGGAAACTGCACACTGGATCGACGCGAATATCGAATATCGAACAAGGAATGTCGAAGGAACA